>NZ_UBIZ01000388.1:0-18206 GCF_900465275.1 Parafrankia sp. Ea1.12
CGGAGGCCGCCCGGTCAGCCACGACGCCACGCTCTACAAAGACCGCAACACCGTGGAGCGCGGCATCAACAAGATCAAGGAATGGCGGGGTCTGGCCACCCGCTACGACAAGACACCCGAAAGCTACGCCGCAGGACTCCACCTGCGCGGATCCATCCTCTGGCTACGCACCCTGCCAACCCCATGATCCGAACTTGGAACAGACCCTAGGGGTGAGCCTCGTCGCACGGGCGGGTCGGGCGGGCGGCGGCCGCCGCGCGGTCGGCTGGTGCGCGGTCGGCGAGCGTCGCGGTAAGCGCCGCCGCCATCGCGCCGACGATCACGCGGTGGGTGGCCTGCCCGCCCGCGCGGTAGGCGTCGCGCTCCCGCTGGGACCAGGCCCGTTCGAACAGGCCGGGCTCCGCGGGCTCGGTGGCCAGGACGGCCCGCAGCGAGGCCCGGTACCTGGCCACCAGCAGCGGCGGTTCGCCGTACGGATTCTCGTCGTAGGCCTCGTCGCGGTCTATCAGCTCACGGATCTCGTCGCCGCCGATCGGCCGTCGCGGCCGGTGCTCTGCCGACGGATGTGCTGCGGGTGGGTCTGCTGGGGGCATGGTTTCCTCCTCGGCCATTATTTGTCGACAAGCAAAAACGACCCTAGCGAGGTTCTTGGACAAGAGCAAAGTGGTTACGATGTTCGCTGTGGACGACGGTGAGCAGTTGGTAGGCATCGGGGACATCGCGTTCCAACTCAAGATCACGCGACAGGCCGTGGACTACTGGACTCGCAAGGACGCCAAGTTTCCGGAGCCTCTGCAGGTCATCAACGCGCCGGCCGGCAGTGGGGCCAAAGGAACCAGGGTTTGGCGCAAGCGTGAGGTCGACGCCTGGATCGTGGAGCACTACCGGCGGCGCAAACAGTAGTGGCATGCGCGGCCGGTATGGCTGATCGAGGTACGGCTGATCCCGGCGCGGTCGCGGTGGCCGGGATGCCGTGCGGTGTCAGGGATCCCGTACACAGGGAGCCTTGATCGCAAAAACGGGCAATACGCCCGAAACGCCCACGACAAGTGTCGCCGGGTATGTGATTCGACCCGCTCAAGCGGAGCGCGGTCTCCGATCTCGTGGATCGACGGTATTCGGTACCCGAGTTCGCCGTGGTGGTCCGTTAGTGCGGCCGGGCGCCTTCCGGTAACCGGTCGCGTGACGCCGCCGCCGTCTTGAACGCGTGCGACGGAGGGCGCGCCGGCAGGGTTCCTTCCGCTGCTGCCGGTCGCAATTAGCCGGACGTCCTTGAATCCGTTTAATTGGGTACACCAATCTCTTCGGTGGTCCGCCCATGCGGCTGATTGCCTGCCAGTCCGTTGCCGCCGAGCCATCTTGTTGTCGCCACGCAAGCTGGTGCGCCACTCGGGAGTCGTGGCGGCGAACCACGAACTCGCTGGTGAGGGCACGCTGCGGGGGTGGGGGGACGGTCTGCGGGGCCCGGCGGCGTGGGCGCGTGACCAGGCCCGGGCCCATGGTTCGAGGGACGGTGGGTCGGTGGCCACCTGGCCTGGGAGGCACCCCGCCGGGCGGGCCGGGCCGCGGCGGCCGGCGTCACCACGGCTCGCTCCGAGCCGGCCGGGGTCCGCCCCGAAGTGAGTTGCCGCAGCGGCGTATGGAGTGGTTGAGCCAACTCACTCCGCTGGCGACCCCACCGTGAGGAGTATCAGCTCACGTCGATGACGGCCCCACCGGACCGGGCCGCCAGGCCGAGGAAGCCGGCGCGGGGAAGAACGCGATCAGGCGGAACCGGTATGTATGGCTGACCAGCTCGCGCGGCTGACCGGCGCGACGGTGGCCCGGGGCGGATGACGAGCTCCGGAGACGGGCATGGGGCAGCCCCCGGCAACTGCCGGGGGCTGCCCCATGTGAAAGGTGACAGGCGGGCCGGGGGCGGTTCCCGGCCCCCGTCAGGCCGCCGCGGTGCTGGAGGCCGTGCTGCTGGACGTGCTGGACGAACCGCCGTCACCCGACGAGGACCCGGCCGAGGCCGAGGACGAGCCGGTGGAGTCCGACCTGGTGGCCGAGGAGCCGCCGTCGGCGCCGCTCTTGGCGGACGAGTCGCCGTCCGACGAGCCCACGGAATCCTTGGGCCGGGCCGGGACGCCTGACGAGGACCCGGACCGGCTGTCGGTCTTGTAGAAGCCGCTGCCCTTGAAGACGAGGCCAACGGAGCTGAACACCTTCCGAAGCCGGCCCGTGCAAGCAGGACACTCGGTCAGTGCCGCGTCACTGAAGCTCTGCACGGCCTCGAGATCGTGCCCGCAGGCGGTGCAGCGGTACTGGTAGGTCGGCACGGACTCCTCCCGGAGTTGGCACTCGGTGGTAAGGACTGCCAACTCTAACGCCTCGACGGGCCCGCTGGCTTCCCGATTGCCGGAGCAGGTGTCACAGCGGTGCCGGTCGGACGATTCTGGTCGGCGTCACGATGATGGTCACCGGCCGGTCGTGCGGCTTCGCCGGGACGTCCCCGAGCAGCTCGCGGTCGTTCAGCAGCGCGATCACCGGGGTCCCGGGGGTGGCCCGGGTCAGCGCGCGGTCGTAGGAGCCGCCGCCGCGTCCGAGCCGGTTGCCGCGCTCGTCCGCCGCGAGGGCGGGCACGATCACGACGTCGGCCTTGGCGAGCTCGACGAGCGGCGCGCTCGGCGGTGGCTCCCGGGTGCCCATCGCACCGGGGATCAGTGTGCCGGCGAACTCGCGGAAGTCCAGGTCGAGGTCGGCGCGCACGACCGGCAGCAGCACCCGTACGCCCCGGGCACGCAGCCGGGTGAGGATCTCGGCGGTGTCGGGCTCGTCGGCCATCCCCACGTAGGCGGCGACGCAGGAGGCGGCGGTGACCTCGGGCAGCGCGAGCAGCCGCTCGGTCAGCACGGTCGGGTCCGGCAGGACGCCGGCCCGGCGCAGCGCGAGCAGCCGCCTGCGCAGCTCGCTCTTGGGCTGTGGCGCTCCGGGCCGCGTGTACGCGGGCACCGGCCCGGGTCTCGTGCCGAGGCCGGAACCGGGGCCGGCCGCGATACCGGCCTCGGCACCGTCCCCGGAACCATCAGCGCCGGAACCCGAGCCGGCCGCGGAACCCGAGCCGGCCGCGGAACCCGAGCCGGCCGCGGAGCCGGTGATCTCCAGGTCGGCGGCCGCCGACCCGGCCGGCCCCACGGGATCCCGTTCGGAGCCGGACCGGCCCACCACGCCACTGCCGGTGACGGTACCTCCGGTCACAGCCATCCCCACCCTCAGCGCACTCGGGCCCGGTTACCTGGGCGCTGGGCCCGCCACCCGACTCCTCGAGCTTTCCGCACCGGCGTGCTGTCCATGCGGCCGATGGTGATCCGAAAGACGACACCGGCACGACATCCCGCTGGCGAAGGCCTCACGGTACCGTGATCGACCCGCACGTGGAGATCTGCCCGCTGCGGACCCGCCGGGCCCGCCCGACAGGTCGGTGAGCGTGACTTACCGGGTGCGGACGGTCGGTCCCGGAGCCGTCTTGGCCGGGCGCGGCCCGCCGTGAGCGGAGCGGGGCTGTCGGGTGCGCCGTGCCGCCGGGGACCACGATGGCCCGATGCCTCACGCGGATGCGGGTTCACGGCCAACACGGATGATCACTAGTTGTGAATGTCCTGTGTGTGTACGCCGTCGTGCCCTGAGGATGCCCGCCCGACTAAGGTTTCGCCCATGCCAGTGACGAAGGCGGTCATTCCCGCCGCGGGTCTGGGGACCCGGTTCCTGCCCGCGACGAAGTCGGTTCCCAAGGAGATGCTACCTGTCGTCGACAGGCCGGCCATCGAATACGTCGTCGAAGAGGCCTCCCGCGCGGGCCTGCGTGATGTGCTGCTCGTGACGAGCCGCACCAAGAAGGCCATCGAGGACCACTTCGACCGGGAGGGGGATGTCGAGGCCGCGCTTGAGCGCAAGGGCGACAAGGTTCGCCTCGAACGCGTCCGGGCCTCCGCCGAGCTGGCCGAGGTCCACTCCGTCCGTCAGCCCTCGCCGCGGGGGCTCGGTCACGCCGTTCTGTGCGCCTCCGCGCACGTGGGCGACGAGCCGTTCGCGGTCCTGCTCGGGGACGATCTCATCGACGAGCGTGACCCGCTGCTGGTCGAGATGCTCGCCGTCCAGGAGCGGCACGGCGGGGCGGTCGTCGCGCTGATGGAGGTGCCCGAGGAGGCCGTCTCCATGTACGGCGTGGCGACGATCGCTCCGGCGGCCGCCGCTCCCGCCTCGGCCGCTCCCGCCTCGGCGGTCTCGGCGGCTTCGGTGGAGCGGGTCCCGGCGGGCGGGTCCGGCGGGCGCTACCGGACGGTGCGCATCACCGACCTGGTCGAGAAGCCGCCGGTGGACGAGGCGCCCAGCAACCTGGCCGTCATCGGGCGCTACGTGCTGCCTGCGGAGATCTTCGACGTCCTGCGGGCCACGCCGCCCGGCCGGGGGGACGAGATCCAGCTGACCGACGCGCTGCGGACGCTGGCGGAGCGGGCCGGCGCCGACCCGGGCGCGGAGATTCCGGTGCACGGCGTCGTGTTCACCGGGCGCCGTTATGACACCGGTGACCGGGTCGACTACCTCAAGGCGGTCGTCCGGCTCGCCTGCGAACGGCCGGACCTCGGCCCGGAGTTCTACCCGTGGCTGGAGGAGTACGTGGCGTCCGGCGGTCCCAAGGCCGAATGCTGACCGGCGGGGCGGGCTCGCCCGCGGCCGCGGTGGCCGTGGGCCTGCCTGTCCCGAGGGCGGACGCCGACGGGCTTACCTGACGGGGCCGCTCCGAGCGGGCTCAACCGACGGTGCTCCTGGATGATGCTCCTGATGGAGCGCACCTTGTCCGCCGGTGACGTGCCGCACTGACGAAAAGTGACCAGGCCTGCGCGGCGAAGGACAGGTCAGGAATTTCTCGGGGCCCTTGCTTGGGCGCATCGGCACCTTCGGGCAGACTGGACGCGCGTCTTCGCGCGGAAATGTCCAGGCTCCTGACATGTTGGCCCTGAAGTCGCCACGTCAGGCGAGGAACCGCCCGCGGGTCAACGGCTGTCGAGAGCTCACTCGCCGGCCGTCATGGCCTGCTGCCCGGCACACCGCTGACACGAAGGCTATATGGCCTGAACAGAAGTGTAAAGAACGGGACGGGTGCCTGTGAAAACGGTAGACCAGCACGCATCGGACATTATCGCCGCAATCCACCCCATGTCGCCGCGGCGGACGGCGCTGCGCGAGGCGCACGGCTGCGTGCTCGCGGCGCACGTGCGGGCGACGGTGGCCGTCCCGGGCTTCGACAACTCCGCGATGGACGGCTACGCCGCCCGCGCCGCGGACGTCGCCGAGGCCAGCGAGGACAACCCGGTGACGCTCCCCGTGGCCGGCGAGATCATGGCCGGCCCGGTGTCACCCGCGCCGCTCGCCCCGGGCACCGTCGTACGGATCATGACCGGTGCCCCGCTCCCGAAGGGCGCCGACACGATCGTCCAGCTCGAGTGGACGGACGGCGGCATCGAGACGGTTCGGATCAACCAGGCGCCGCGCCGCGGGCTGCACATCCGCCGTGCCGGGGAGGACATCGCGCCCGGCAACCTCGTGCTCGCCGCGGGCACCGTGCTCGGCGCCGCGCAGATCGGCCTGCTGGCGGCCGTCAACGTCGCCCGGCCGGCGGTCCACCCGCGTCCGCGGGTGGCGGTTCTGTCCACCGGCAGCGAGCTTGTCGAGGTCGGCACCCCGCTCGGGCCGGGCCAGATCGTCGACTCGAACAGCCACGCCATCGCCGCCGCGGCGCACGAGGCGGGGGCGCTCGTCCGCCGGGTCGACGGGGTGTCGGACGACCCCGACGAGTTCGGCGCGACCTTCGACGAGCTGCTGCGCAGCACCGACGTCCTGATCACCACCGGCGGGATCAGCGTCGGTGCGAGGGACGTCGTCAAGCAGGTCCTGAGCAAGTCCGACGAGATCCGGTTCGAGCGCATCGCCATGCAGCCCGGCAAGCCGCAGGGCTTCGGTGTCGTCGGTGGCGTGCCCGTCTTCACCCTTCCGGGTAACCCGGTGAGCGCCCTGGTGTCGTTCGAGCTGTTCGTCCGGCCGGCGCTGCGGCGGATGCGCGGCCTGCCGGCGGGCCCGGGGGGCGCGAGCTGGCGGCAGCCGGCCACCGGCACCGTCACCGTCCGGGTGAGCGAGACTATGCAGTCCGCGGCCGGAAGGCGTACCTTTCCCCGGGTCCGTCTCGAACGTGACGACACCGGGGAGCTGGTCGCGACGTCCGCCGGGGGGCAGGGCGCCCACCAGATGTCCGGGCTGGCCTCGGCCCACGCGCTGCTCGTCGTCCCCGAGGAGGTCACCGAGGTGCCCGCAGGCACGAAGCTTCCCGCGGTGCTGCTGCCCGAGCCCGAGTGGGCCGGCCCGTTCGGTGAGGCCCGCGGGTGACCGGTCCCGGGCGGTTCACCCACGTCGACGACCGGGGCGCGGCGCGGATGGTCGACGTCTCGGCGAAGGAGGTCACGGCGCGCACGGCGACCGCCGCCGGCTGCCTGCGCACCTCACCGGACGTCGTCGAGCTGCTGCGCGGCGCGGGGGTGCCCAAGGGTGACGCGCTCGCCGTGGCCCGCATCGCCGGGATCATGGGCGCCAAGCGCACCCCGGACCTGATCCCGCTCTGCCACCCGATCGCCGTCTCCGGGGTCAAGGTGGAGCTGACCGTGGTCGACCACGGGGTGGAGATCACCGCCACGGTGCGCACCGCCGACCGGACCGGGGTGGAGATGGAGGCGCTGACCGCGGTCGCGGTCGCCGGGTTGACGCTGCACGACATGGTGAAGGCGGTGGACCCGCTGGCCGAGCTGACCGAGGTCCGGGTCGTCGCCAAGACCGGCGGGAAGTCCGGGGACTGGCACCGCGACGGCGCCGGGCCGCCGGGAGACGGGGCCGGGCCGTCGTGAGCGGCGCCTCCGGGCTGCCGGCAGGGGTTCGGGCGCGGGTCGTGACGGTGTCCGACCGCGCCCACCGCGGCGCCTATCCCGACCGCTCGGGCCCGCTGCTGGTCGACGCCCTGGTCGGGATGGGCTTCGACGTGCCCGCGCCGGTCGTGGTCCCAGACGAGCGGGCGGAGATAACCGCGGCCCTGCGCGCGGCCGTCGACGCCGGGATCGACCTGGTGGTGACCACCGGGGGAACCGGTCTCGGGCCGCGGGACGTCACACCGGAGGCCACAAGGGACCTGCTTGACCGAGAGGTGCCCGGGCTGGCCGAGGCGCTGCGGGCGGCCGGGCGGCTCAAGGTGCCCACCGCGGTCCTCTCCCGTGGCCTCGTCGGCACCGTCGGAACGACCCTGGTCGTGAACCTGCCCGGCTCGACCGGGGGAGTGCGCGACGGCGCCGCGGTCCTCGCCCCGGTCGTCGCGCACGCGATCGCGCAGCTGCGAGGCGACACCGACCACTCCGGCGGCACCGACCGCTCCGGCGGCCCGTCGGGTACGGCGCCCCACCCGCCCGCGTCCACCGGGGGCACACCGGCGTGAGAGCGCCCGGCTGGCCGGTCACCCTGCGCCATGATGACGTCGTCGTCCGGCCCATGCGCCTGCGTGACGCCCCGACCTGGGTCGAGGTCCGCACGCGCAACGCCGACTGGCTCGCTCCGTGGGAGGCCACCTCGCCGGGCTCGGCGTCGGTGCGGGCCACCTGGAACGAGCGCCAGACCATCGGCGTCTACACGCAGATGCTCCAGCGGCTGCGGGCACAGGCCCGGGTGGGCGCGGCGCTCCCGTTCGCCATCGCCGTCGACGGACGGTTGGTGGGGCAGCTCACAGTGTCGACGATCGTGCGCGGGGCGTTCAACAACGGCCAGGTCGGCTACTGGGTGGACGGCGCGCACGCCGGCCGTGGCATCGCCCCGACAGCGCTGGCGATGGTCACCGACCACTGTTTCGGCCCGGTCGGGCTGCACCGGCTGGAGGCCAACGTCCGCCCGGAGAACGCGGCCAGCCGCCGGATGCTGGTGAAGCTGGGCTTCCGCGAGGAGGGCCTGCACCGCAGATTTCTCGCGATCGACGGTCGGTACCGCGACCATATCGGCTATGCACTGACGACCGAGGACGTCCCCGGGGGATTGCTGGCCCGCTGGAGCCGCACCCGTTCGCCCTCCTCCTGAGCAGGCTTACGGCACAGGCTTTCGCCCCGGCGTCGTCGGTGCCGGTGGTCTCTTTGTCCAGTGCCCGTTAGCGGGGTTTCCGGCGTCGCCCAGGCCCCTCTTCAGGGGGCGGTTCGCGGTCCGTTCGGACGTCCAACGCGTGCCGTTCGGGTCGCCTTCGGCGTGCCCGCGCGGTGTCGCTGGTGCTCGCCGTGGCCCACTCGGGCCGCTTGGGTCGTCACTCAACCTGCTCGGCGTTACGTTGGGTGCTCGTAGTGTGACCTGCCCACCCGGACGGGGGGAGTATCACCCAGCCCACATCGGTATCACCTCGGATTGACAGTGGACGGCCACCCGGTGAACCTCGCCGACGAGTGCGACACGCGGGCTTCCGGTCGGTGACCGCGCGCATTCCGCTCACTAGCGTCGAGCACGGAATCGTAAACGACGACATCGAGAAGAGGCGTCCAGATGGTCTGCTCGCTCGCGCATGCCGCGCCTGGCGCGTCCGATCCGCGCCCGGCTCGCGGCGGGCGGGCGGGGGCCAGGTCCTCTCGCCCCGGCCGCCCTGAGGGATGCCCAGCCGGCCCCGCCGGCATCGCGAACGGCTCGCGTCGGCCGAACGGCGTCAGGTCGCCGAACGACGTCCCAGGAACATTGCGGAGCGTGACCGCGTGAGTGCGCTCATCTGGCTGGCGATCGTTGCCGTATGGGGCTTCGTACTCATCCCCATGTGGCTGCGTCACCATGATTCGGCGGTGGAACAGCGGTCCGCGGACCGCTTCTCCACCGCCATGCGGGTGCTCTCGCGGCGCGGCTCACCGCGCGCCGGCACGGGCCCGCTGACGCGGGCCCCGTCCGAGGGCTCGCCGGCGGTGGCACAGGAGGCGGCAGGGATGGCGCGATCGCGCTCCGGCGAAGGTCCCGGCACGGGGCAGCTCGGCGCGGCCGACCCGGCGGATACCCGGGCCGGGGTGAATTCCGCGGCCGCCCCGACCTCTCCGGAGACTTCCGGCGCGGCGGCATTTCCCGCGGGCACCGGCACGGACGCGCACCCCCGCACGGACCTGGCCGACGACCTCGACCCCATGGACGATCTCGAGCACCTGGACGGGCTCGAGCACCTCGACGGCGTTGACGGGACGGACGGCGTCCACGGCCTGGAACACGCCGACGGGATGGACCTCGACGGGATGGATGACTTCGCGGACGGCCGCTCGGCGGGGGCGCCGGGCACGCCAGGGGACGTTGATGCGCCCCCGCGGCTGTTCGGGCCGACCTCGGGTGTGCCGCGTCGTGTCCCCGCCGACCGGGCGGTCCGCGCGGCGCAGGCCGATCGCACGGCGCTCGTCCGGCAGCGGCGGCAGCGGCTCTTCGTCCTGCTCACCGCGCTGCCGATCAGCGTCATCCTCGCAGCCACGCTCGGCGGCATGTGGATGATCGTCCACCTCGCCGTCGACGTCGCCGCCGCCGGGTATGTCCTGCACCTGCGCCGGTCCGCGCAGGCGCACCGCCGGGTGGTGCGCTCCCGGGCCGCGCTCGACCGGCGGATCGCCGCCGAGCGCGCCGTCCGCGCCTACGGCGGCATCCGCGGCTGGACCGGCGGTGCGCGGGAGCACGCCCCGGGCTCCGCCTCCTGGGCGGGCGGCGCGGCACGCGGCACCGAGTACTCCCCGGTGCGGTTCTCCGCCGGAGGCCCGGCCGAGACCCTCACCGCCGACGACCTCGCGCACGCGCGGGCCGAGACCGTCGACCTCGGCTCCGTCGCCGACCAGGCGCACGCCACAGACGGGGCTGATGGCCACCGTGGCGGCGCGGGCGACGACGAGGCGGAGGGCGACGACCCGGCCCACCCCGGCGACGCCCACGACGCCCACGACGCTTACGAGGCCCACGACGCTTACGACGCTTACGAGGCGGACGCGGCAGCGTCCTCGTCGCCGGCGGCAGAGGGCGCCCACCCCGGCCACCAGCCCGAGTACGCCGAGTACACGGCCCGCCGCGACGCCTCCGGTGACGTCGAGTACGTCGAGTACGTCGAGTACGTCAACGCGGAGCAGCTGGGCTACGACGCTGCGGCGGCCTACCCGGCGCCCGCCGGTGACGCCGCGCGGACCGAGTACGCCCAGTACGCCGTCCAGGCCGAGTACACCGAGTACCCGGGGCACGTCGAGTACCAGGCCGGGTACGTCGAGTACGCCCAGCAGGCCGGCTACGCCGAGGAGGCCGGGTACGCGGAGCAGGCCGGCTACGCCGAGGCGGCTGGCTACGGCGAGGCTGCCGGTTACGCCGCTCACGCCGGGGCGGCGGGCTACGCCGAGCAGGCCGGATACACGGAGCAGGCCGGATACGCCGAGCAGGCCGGATACGCCGAGCAGGCCGGGTACGAGGCCGGCGACCAGGTCGCGCGCGGCTACGGTGGCGCCGCCGGGCCCGCGGCACCCCGCTCCGGCGGCGCGTCCCGTCCCGTCCCGCGCCCCGGGGCGCGGCCGAACACCTCGCGTCCCGGACGCGTCCAGGTCAACCCACCCGGAACGCACGGCGGCCTGATTCCGCCCGCCGCGGCGACCGCGGGCCAGAGCGAGGCGGTCGCGGCGACCGAGGCGACCGGGCCGGCGGCCGTCGCCCAGGCACCGGACGAGCTCGAGACCCTGCTCCGGCGGCACGCCGTCGGTAGCTGACCACCAGCGGCCGACAGTCGCCGGCCGGCCACCAGCGGCTGGCCGTCGGTGGCTGGACTGCCGGGCACCGGCCGGTGCCCGGCACCGCCGTGTGGGTGACTCCGGCTACAGGTTCCGGCGGCTGATCGGCCGCCGGAACCGGAGACGTCCAGGCCGGCGGTGATGGCCCGCGGCGAGCCGGCGCCGCCGGGCGTCGGCGGGCGCTGACGGGCCGGGTCGCGTCCGGCCGGGGGCCCGGTCCGCGTGCATAATGGCCTCGTGACACTCCGCTCGCAGACCACCCCCGCCACCGCTCGTCGGCGTGCCGGGGCCCTGGCTGCCTGTCCGCGGTGTTGTCCCTGCCCTCGCGCCCACTGACGCCGCGCCCGAACCTCGAACGGCCGCCCGGCGTCGCCCGATCCGGTTCCACCCGGCGGGCCGGGGCGTGAGGGGCCTCCGGATCACGTTCCTCCCGCCTGGCCGGCCAGCGGCCTGAGCCCACGCGGGGCACGTGATCACGTGCCAACCTCCCGGAGCTCACCGCGGGCCGATGCCCGCGCTCGCACTCCGGCGATGTGTCCTTCCGTGTTCGTTCATCGGTGCGTCCCGGTGTCGCGCCGTCGGTGTCTCCTTCCGGCCCCGCCTGTCGCGCGCCCGTCCGCGCCCCTGGGCGGGCTCCGGAACGCCGGCGAGACGTGGGCCAGCCGGGGCGAGGCGCCGGCGGGGACAGCCCGCGGCAGGAGGAGAGATCCGGTCTTGATGTTCGAATCTTGGCTCGCCCGGCTGCGGGACCGGGGATTCGTCATGTGCCCGGCGAGCAGCGCCATTCCCGTGGATGTGAGAGCCGTCGCGGCCGACGGCACGGGCCTGCATTTCCGCTGCCGTGGCGTCCGCGTCCGGCTCGCGGTCTACCGGCCCGGCCGAGCGGCCTGGCAGACACCGCTGCGGGACGAGAACTGGGCGCCCGAGGAGTCCCTGGAACTGTGGGAGCGCCGCCCGCTGCGCGACGGCACCGTTCCCGCCAAGGGCCGCCTCGTCTTCGTGGCGGACGGCGAGGACGGCGCCGTGGAACCGGACGCGGAGATAGTCCTCGACGGCGCGCGCAGCCGCGGCTGGCGCGGCCACGAGGCCGGGCTGCTCCGGACGGCCGAGGCGGCGTCGTTGTTCGAGAACATGCTGCTGGTCGCCGGGCTCGCCGCCGAGCTCGACGAGATCCCCGACGCGGCGAGCCCACCGGTCTTCGCCGTCCTGCCCAGCACGCCGTGGCCGCTGGTTCAGGCTGACCCGGCCGGCTGGGACGGCGGCCGGATCGTCCGCCAGACGGATCGCCAGCCGGCCAGCGAGGGCGCCCACCCACTCCCATCCGGCGTGCTGTAAGCTTCAGTTGCTTCCAGGGGGTGTAGCTCAGCCTGGTAGAGCGCCTCCCTCGCACGGAGGAGGCCAGGGGTTCGAGTCCCCTCACCTCCACTCGACTTGGACGCCCCCATGCCTTCGTAGAAGGCATGGGGGCGTCTTCGTTATGTCTGCCCGGGGGCCGAGCCCCCGGACCCCGACGTGCGCGATTGCCCTGTGGGCCGGGGGTGTTCGGGCGAGGTTCGAGCCCCCCAGCTCCACGCCGCTGGAAAGGGGCCCGTCCGCTGGGGATGGGCTCTTGACCAGGCGAAACGCCGCCGCCTTTCACGATTACGCCAGCTTGCCGGTGACCGCGAGCGGCGATGACGAGCGCCGCCACCGCGTCGTGCAACAGATCTGCCCATCGCTGGCTGCGGACGGGGGAGTACAGCGACAGCGCCTTCACCAGCGCTGGTGTGGACGGTGTCGGTGGGTCCGGCAGTCTGCCGGGTCAGGACAGGCGGCGTCGGATGCACCGGAAGGAGAGTCCGGCGAGGGCGAGCGTGAGGGCGGCGTAGATCCCGGTCTCGTACCACTGGAATGGCCAGAAGCGGCTGGCTGGGTGGTAGGTGACCTGCTGTCGGTAGCCGAGCCGGTTGATCTCGGCGAAGCACTCCTCGATGACCGGTGGTGTCGAGTCCGGGTGCTGGCCGCAGGCCCCTGACGGCGAGAGTGCGATCGCGTCAGGGGCGCCTCCGGACGCGTCGACGATGCGAGTGGACAGGATCCAGTCCTCGGTCTGGGGTGTCCCCAGTGTCACCTGCGGGGATCCGCCGTCCTGTGGTGTGAGGACGTTCTGGAAGTTCGACTCGGAGATCTCCGTGTTCGAGCGGACCGGCTCGGCGAGGTGCGGCCGGACAAGTAGCGGCATGGCGATCTGGACGGCGACGAAGGCGGCGAGGGCGACGGCCATCGCGGGGAGGGTGCGGCGGATCAGCAGCCCGGCCGTGACGCCGAGAACGAACGCGAAGGCCGCGTATCCGACAGGGACGATGCCGCGCGCGGCGAACAGCAGCGGCGAGATCCGTGCGTAGCTTCCGTCGGCGGTCCTGTCGATCGGGCTGGCCCACCACGTCACTGCCAGGGTGCCCACCCCGGCCGCGGTCGTCGCCGCCAGGCCGACGAGACCGAGTTTGACGGCCAGCCAGCGGGTGCGGGTGATGCTCTGGTTCCACACCAGCCGGTGCGTGCCGGCCTCGAGCTCACGGGCGACCGGCGGAGCTCCCCAGAACAGCCCGATGACGGCTGGCAGGAGCAGCGCGACCGCGCTGACTCCGAGGAAGGCTTTCTCGTGCTCGTCGAAGAAGCGCCGCGCGAAGTCGGAGCATTCGCCGCCCTGGGCTGTGCACGCGGCGATCCCGTCGGAACAGTTGTCTGCCAGGCCCGGGCCTGGCAGGGCGAGCAGGATGGCGAGAACGCCGAGTGCGGCGAACACCGCCGTGGCCGCGGCGCGGAACTGGCGCCAGGTCAGCCAGATCATCGGACTACCGCCATCATGGGGCTGCGGCCGCGGTCGGTGCCGGGTGAGCTCATGTAGGCCAGGACGAGGTCCTCCAGGCCGAGCTGGCTGACGGTGTGGGAGGGGTCGTGGACCGGGGTGTCGGTCCGGATGACGAAGGTGCTCTGCCGGTCGGTGTGGCTGGCGGTGATGACGTTCTGGTGGGCGGGAAGCCGGTCAGGGGCACGACGTGGGCCGGTGAGCCGGTAGTGGGTGGCCAGGAGGTCCTCGATCTCGCCTGCTACCTGGACCCGCGAGTCGACGAGCACCACCAGGTAGTCGCACGCCCGTTCCAGGTCGGACACCAGATGGGACGACAGCACCACGCTGAGCCCCTGCTCGGCGACGGCCTCCAGGAGGCTCTGCAGGAACTCGCGGCGGGCGAGCGGGTCCAGCGCGGCCACCGGCTCGTCCAGAATCAGCAGCTCGGGCCGTTTGGCGATACCCAGGGTGAGGGCGAGCTGGGAGCGCTGCCCGCCTGACAGCTCGCCGGCCCGGAGGCTGAGATCAAGGCCGAGCCGGCGGAGCCGTTCCCGGGCCAGTCCGTCGTCCCACCCGGGGTTGAGACGGGCGCCCAGCTTCAGATGGTCGGCGACGCTCAACGCGGCATAGGTGGGGTGTCCTGCGAGACGAAACCGACCTTGGCCAGTTGCGCGGGGCCGGAGCCAGGCCGGCCGCCGAGCACCGTGATGGTGCCCGTGGTGGGTGCCAGCTGGCCACTGGCCAGATTCAGCAGTGTGGACTTGCCGGCTCCGTTCGGACCGACCAGTCCCACGACGTGCCCGACCGGGATGTCCAGGGTGCAGTCCGACAGCGCCCAGCGCCGTCCGTACCGTTTGCCCAGCGACTGGGCCTGCATCGCGACGGTCACGCTATGTCCTCCTGAACGGCGGTCCGGAAGGTTGTCATGAAGAGGGCTTCGATGCTCTCGTCGTCCATGCCGGCGTTGCGGGCCTTGATCAGCCAGCGTCGCAGCTCCTGGCGAAGCGGGCCGTGCGCGGCGAGCGAGGCGTCGATGAGCGTCGCCGTCACGAACGTGCCGATCCCTGGCCGGGCAGCCACCAGACCCTCGTGTTCGAGCTCTCGGTAGGCCTTGAGCACCGTGTTGGGATTGATCGCCAGCAGCGCCACCACCTCCTTGACCGTGGGGAGCTGATCGCCTTCACGTAGCAGGCCCAGCCGCAGCGCCTGCCGCACCTGGCGGACCAGCTGCAGGTACGGCGAGAGCCCTGACCGCTGGTCCAGATGGAACTGGATCATCTAGCGTCTCAATTCACTAGGTTCCTAGCACTTTAGAAGAATGATGATACCTGCCGGGTGAGACGCCTACCTCACCCGCCGGTTCTGGCAGATGGAGACCGTCCTCCCGGACGCGCCCGCGACCGGCTGGTGCCGGTGAGTCGAGGCCGCGGGCTGGCCGGCAGCTCTTGACGCTCTGGCCGGCCCGCGGTGATCGCTGAGCACTCGTCTCGTGGCGGCGGACCATGTACCGCAACCCAGAAGCGCCCATGGCCAGGCGCATGATGTGCCTGCCTGCGTACCCGACAGAGGCAGGCCTGTGCGATGCGGTCGTGGCAGTCGCAATCGCAGGCGATGTCGTGGCAGTCGCAGGCGATAATGTGCGGTGTGGCCATCGACCTTCGCGACGGCCGGATCGCCGAGGTGTGCCGGCGTTACGGCGTCGCCGAACTGTCCGTCTTCGGCTCGGTGGCTCGCGGCGACGACACCGACGATTCGGACGTCGACCTGCTGTACGTGCTGGCGCCCGACTCGACGCTTGGCTTCGAGATCGTCGACCTCCGAGACGAACTCGAAAAGATCGTCGGTCGTCACGTCGACCTGGTGCCCAAGTCCCGGCTGAAGTGGGTCATCCGCGACCAGGTACTCGCGGAGGCCAGGGTCCTCTATGCGGCGTGACGAGCTCTACCTCGTGACATGATCGAAGCCGTGGTCGCCGCGACGGCGTTCGTCCAGTGAGTCGACGAGGCCGCCTTCCTGGAGAGCGATCTGATCCAGAGCGCCGTCCTCCAGAAACTCCTGGTGATCGGCGAGGCGGCTGGACGTGTTTCCCCCGAGATCCGCGGGCGCTGGCCCGAGCTGCCGTGGCGGTCCGTCACAGGATTCCGCAACATCGCCATTCACGCATACTTCGAGGTCGACCGGCCAATCGTGTGGCGAATCGCCACGATCGCGCTGCGGGAGTTCCAGGAGCAACTGCTGATGCTCCTCAAAGCAGAGTTCCCACTCATCGCAGGCCAACTCGACCAGCCGCACTGACCGAGGGCAACCCTGCCTGGGTATTGGACGTACTGGCCGCCAGACCGGCCCGAGCGCGAGCATGTTCCCGAAGTCGAAGAAGAGCATCAACGTGACTACGACACCGACGATCATGGTCGCCAGGTGCGACAGAGAGTCCGGAACGGCCACACCACAGTCGCTCAGCGGACGAGCTGTCCGGGGCAGAGCCGGCAGGACGGGTAAGCATCGGGCCCCGTGATCGTATGGCTCAACGGCACCCTCGGCGCAGGCAAGACGGCGACCAGCGCCCTCGTGCAGCAGCTGATTCCGGACTCACGGGTGTTCGACGCCGAGAAGGTGGGCGAGACGCTCATGGACATCTCGCCGGGCCTGCCCGCGACGGACGACTTCCAGCACTGGCCGCCGTGGCGCCCGCTCGTCGTCGAGACTGCCCGGCGCGTGCTCGACTACACCGGCGGCATCCTGGTGATGCCGATGACGGTCCTGGTTGAGCAGTACTGGCGCGAGATCAGCACGGGCCTCGCGCACCATGACATCCCGGTTCGGCACTTCGTCCTCCATGCCGACCAAGACGTCCTCCACGGGCGCATCCTGGGCGAGCATGCTGTCTCCCCGTTCCGTCTCGGCCACCTTGAGCCCTACGCCGAGGCAGCCCGCCCCTGGTTGCACGGCGCCGCCGAGGTCGTCGACACCACGCACCTCACGGCCGCCCAGGCCGCCCGGCAGATCGCAGAGGCCGTCAAGGGATGAGGACCGCAGGCCATCGCCGTCCATTGGAACGTGCACGATCCGTGCCTGGTACGCCGCGAACGTGTTGATCGCCGTCACGTAGGTCGGCCCGTCGGTGACCACGACGTCGCCGGGATCGATGAACACACGGGTGAGCAGGTCCAGCGCCTGCTGCGACCCGGCGGTCACCACCACGTTGTCCGGATGGGCGTCGGTGATGGCCTCCATCGTCATCACGTCACAGATCCGCGCACGCAACCCAGGATCGCCCTGCGCCGAGCCGTACTGGAGCGCCACCGCACCCCGGCTCAGCACCAGCTCCGACGCGGACGGTACGCGCGACCGATGACGCGGTCGCCGACGTCGGAGCTGAGAGGCCTCAGCTCGACCATGCCTGCGATCGCGATCACCGGACGGAGCGGGGCGTCCGGACCCACCAGACCTGCGGAACACGCGTTCGGTTCAATCGATGATGTTGCGAGCCCGGCGCTCACCCAGCATTGTCCTTGGTCAGGAGCCGCTTGGAGACCGGGCGGATGGTGATTTCGGGATCCTGAACCAAGACCGAGCGGTTCTTATTGTGGTGCGTTAGCTCCACAATCCGACCCACCGTCGACGCCGTCCGCCCGAGCCGTTGGGCGATCTCCCGGATGCTGTGGCTCTGCTCGCGCAGCGTCGCGATCCGCCGCCGTCCCCACCCCGACAGCGCCAGCCTCCAGTGCTCGGTCTCGACCTCCGACTGCCGTTTCCGCCCACGGCGTCCCATCTCCACACCCCTCGTCTGGCGGGAGTGTTGCGACGAGCGCTCGAACCCACCGGTGGCGTTGCGAGTCACCCGCAGGCCCGCCAGGGCTCGAACAGGGGTGTTTCCCAGGGCTCCGGCGAGGTAGCTCACTGTTTTGATTCGCTACAGGCTGTGACGAGGAGGTCGAGCGTCACGTTGCGATCGGCGGCGATCTCCTCCAGGGTTTCCTTGATTTTCCTCCTGCCGTTGAGGCGGAGGATTCCGATGGTCAGGTTCCGGAGGCTCGCGAAAGCGTGATTCGTGTTCCCGGTGTAGGTCGGATCGTCGTCCTCACGCCAGGCAGTATCGCGAATGTAGTGGATCTCATTTTCGATGCCCCATTGGCCGCGGACGCGGGAGTGGAAGTAGGACGCTGTGGCGTGCGTGCACGTAGCACCGGTGAGGGCGAGGGCGCATCTCGGCCGCGGCGCGCGACAATACGCCCACAGGCACGCCGCACTCCAGACCACGAAGACATAAGACACCTCCGTGATCTACAAGCGGCGTGCCTGCTTTTCTGTGAACGACACGTGGTCCCACCGGACCACCCGCACGAACCAACCACTACCAGCCCGACCCACACCAAATCAGATCTGACCCGGTCTACCCGTCAAACCGCGAGCGTGCCGGAGCCCTGGGAGTTGCCGGAAAATAACTTCTGCTTTTGACCATGCTCTGTGGGGGTAGGGTTCCGGGGGTGGAAGGGACCGAGGAGGTCCTGGCGGAGAAGTTCGCGGTGTTGCTGCCGCATCTGGACGAGCGT
>NZ_UBIZ01000644.1:0-18562 GCF_900465275.1 Parafrankia sp. Ea1.12
TCAGGACCTCCGCGCCACACTGACCTACGGGCTCGCAGGCACCACAGAGCAACGACGTCGGACCGGACGGCACCAACATCCTCATCAGGACAGGGTGCCGGCGCAAGCCGGCATGATCACTGACCTGCCTCAACCAGACGTGCGCTCGGAGGGACTCGAACCCCCAACCTCTTGATCCGTAGCCCTCGGCGCCCCGTCCACGGATGTCCACCGACGTCCATCGGTGCAGGTGACGGGCTCGATGATGTCCACCGACGTCTACGGGCGTCCAGCCCGGTTGCAGTACAACTGCAGTACGCGGTCCACCGGGAGGCCGGTCACAGACCGTGCTCTCGGTCGATGATTCACACTATTGTGAATAGCATCCCGATGTGGGTGTTAAGCCGCGAATATCCATATTCGCTCCATCCGCGCCTGTGACCTGCATGTTCAGATCGGGATTATTCGCCGGAAGGTTGTTTAGGCGATTTCTTCGAGGAACAGCCCTCGCTTGCCATCGTCTTGATATAGCCTAACAAGCTAAGATTACTTCCTTCTGGAATCACGGAGATTCTATGCGCGTTTCTGAGTACTATAAACTTGGTCGAGCGCAACCTAGCTTGAGCTTCGTCGATGTGCACATTGATTCGGACGTTCCAGCTTTCGTTGACCCGACGGCAATTCGTATCCAAGAAAGTGAATGGGCTCACATCTGTAAAGCGCTATTGCAATCCTTTTTTACGGAAGTTCTTGAAGCCGTTGCAAGCAAGAGTCGTACCAGGGCGATAGCTTTAATGGGGCCCCTTTCGGAGCCGAATGAGACTCATTTGGGTTGGTCAAAAGGAAAATCGCGAGGACGGGGCCTAGGGCCAGCGAAAGCCTTGAACTTCTTGGCGGAGGTACAGAATAGTGCGGCCGCACATTCAGGACTTCTGGCGGACCTAGAAGACACGTCACTTCTGATCGACGGCGTGGGCCCGGATATCATCAGTGATATTACCACCAACGTTATTCGCGGCGCATTAATAGGCTACACTCAGAGCGTCTGTCGATACCACGGAATTGACATGGAGGCCCAGTATAGCGGATTCATCTGGAATCCGGATGCATTGGAATGGCAGGAAGGCGAAGAGTTACTTCCTCGCCCGGAGGGTGACACGCTATTGTTAGTTCCGAAATCAATTGTACGGGCCCATCTTACCGTGGATTCAGACAAGTATTACAACAGAATGCTTGCCCCCCGTCTAGAGGCGCTGGAGATTGATAAAAAGTCACCCATTGTTGAAGTCTTAAAGGACGGCGAGACGAAGGTTCCTCGCAAAAAATTGAGGGAGCTTTATCCGGCAACAAAACTGGCGATTGTTAAGTACACGGAACAATTCCCGGAGGCGCTTCGCGATTACAAAGAGTCCCTAACTAAGTCGGATTCTCCTCCTCTTAGCCATTCCGAGCTTCATGCGAGAACAGGTACCCCGGAGCCGAATTTCGAGAAGCTACTTGCCGAAGTCCTGGCGGTCCCGGAAGGGAGTGCCGGTGCTACGATCTACCACCGAAAATGCGCCGATTTGCTGTCGGCCCTATTTTATCCATACCTAGGAAACATGGTCCTCGAGAAAGAAATTCACGAAGGCCGCAAGCGGATCGATATAGTCTTCGATAATCTTGCGGGAAATGGGACATTCTACTGGCTTGGCCTTAACTATAGGGCGGCAATTCTCCCGGTAGAATGTAAGAACTACACGCGCGAAGTGGAGAATCCGGAACTTGACCAGATATCAGGTCGGTTCTCGGATAGTCGAGGCTGGTTTGGTATGATCGTCTTTCGATCTGCCAAGAATAAGGATCTATTTCTCCAACGTTGCCGCGATACCGCCAAGGATGGTCGAGGCTACATCATTGCTCTTGACGACGCAGACTTGCGAGATCTTGTGCGTGAGCGACTAGAGCTCCTCGAAAGAGGCAGCAAGAGACTCGGGGAATTCAACCTGATTCGCGAGCGGATCGACTATCTAATTTCCTAAACTGCAAGGGTTCCATTCTCGCAGCGTCTACGAAAAATCTTAGCAGAGTGTCTTGCATCGTGGCGCTCTCGAAGGGTGAACTCAGCCCCCATCCGCTTTGGTTTGGCCTCTCAGCGGATGGCAATGGTGCAACTGATCCGTAGTTTCATCCACCTGTCCGCCTACGTTCGTGGACGTCCACCGCGTCCGCTTACCAGCGGCCGGGTGTCCGCCGACGTCCGCCGGTGTCCGTGGTCCTTCGCCCCCTCGGCTGTCACGTTGGCTGTCATCAGGACCGAGGGCCGCCGGGCCCACGCTCCCACGCCGCTGACAAGTTTGCGAGCCATCAGACGAGCGGGGCAAGGTCCCGAGCCTGCCTGGACCTCGGGCTGCTGGAAGGCGTTTCGAGGGCGGTCCACGGAGCCCAGAGACGCGATGCCCGCGTCGCGATCTATACTGAATTCGTGAATATGGGACGTGACGTCGATACCAGTCCTTTCATGTGTCCGCACTGCGATAAACCCAGTATTGGTTACATCCACGGCACGGCCCAGGGGCACGAGATCGAAAGCACTGGCGAGCCTATCGGCATTCCGATGGAATATACATTGATCCGGTGCGGACAGTGCGGCAGGGTGGCCCTTCAGGTTCGTGAAGATTACTACGGGGACGGCTTTCGCGGTGTTGACCCCGATGTCGTTTATCCTGCATCGCGACGCCTAAACGATCTGATCCCTGGACCCCTTAGGCGTGAGCTGGACGAGGCGCGAAGGTGCTTTGACGGCAAGGCGTTTACAGCATCGGTCGTAATGGTTCGCAGAACCTTGGAAGGCACTTGCAAAGACCAAGGAATCAAACGGCGGACGTTGGTGGAAAGTATTAGGGAGCTGCGAACGCAAGGCACCATAGATGGAATGCTCGTGGAATGGGCGGACGCATTACGAGTCATCGGGAACGAAGGCGCGCATTACACAGGAAAGCCTGTGAGTCGAGAAGATGCCGAGGATGCACTCTCCTTCGCCGAGGCGCTACTGGAGTACATATACGTCTTTCGCAAGCGCTTCGAGGAGTTCCAGCGGAGAATAACCGAAAGGCGTGTGAAGAATAAGGAAGAGTCGGACTGAAGGTGGTGGTGCCGGACGGGAGGGCTAGCGCGTTCCTCGGCGCCCGCTACCGATCCGCCAGTGCCGGACTCTGCCGCCAACCGGCACTGACAGCGCCACGCCATCGGGCCAAACGACCGGTCACGGATGCCAGCCACAGATCTTCGTTGGCAAGCCGATGAGTACCGCAGGCGCCGAGGAACGCAATCGGCGCGGCAGCACGACGTTTCGCACGCCCGCTGGTAGCGGATGCCGGCCGCTGGGACCAGAGTGCAGCGTCCTGTTGCCTCCCGGTACCGCTGGCCTGACATTGTCAAGATCGGTCGTTGCGCGGTGTGGGATGCGACGCGCCCGGCGAGTACGGCCGCTTGCGGCCGCGCGCAGGCGGTCGCGCGGCGCGGCCTGCACCGCGCGCCCTTGATCTCTAAATCGAGCAATTCGGCAGTCCTGCGGCTTGGTAATGCAGCTCCGTCGTGGTGGGGAGCGCTTCGTAGGCTCCGGGGCGGCTGATGGTGAGGGCTGCGGCTGCCTGGGCCTGGTGGACCGCGTCGGCGGGATCGGTGCCGGCAATCAGGTGGGCGCAGAGCAGGGCGGTGAAGGCGTCGCTGGCGCCGGTGACGTCGATGACCTCGGCGGGTGGTGCGGGGTAGGTGGTGGTGGCGCCGTCCAAGCGGAGGACGCATCCGCGTTCGGCAAGGGTCACGCAGACTGTTCGCACGCCGAGTGCGTCAGCTACGGCGTCGGCGAGATGCTCGGCGGGGCCGTGGGCGGCGGGGAGTCCGCTGAGGAGCGCACGGGCCTCGGCTTCGTTGGGAACCAGGATGTCGACCTGTTCCCACGGAAAGCTCTCGATGACTGCTGGATCGCTGGGAAGCGGAGCGGGGTTCAGGACGATGTGCATGCCTTGGTCGCTGGCTGCGGTGATGATGCCGGCGGCCTGGCCGGGGGACTCGAAGGTGACGAGGAGGGTGTCTCCGGGTCCGCTGGTTTCCACAGCGGCGGTGAGGTGGCCTGCGGTGACGTTGAGCGCGTCGGGGACCCGCCAGACCATGGCGTTCTCTCCGTCGGCGCGGGTGTAGACGACGCAGACCGGGGTGGGGGCTTCGGGGATGGCTGTCATGGTGGAGGCGTCGATGCCCTCGGCGGTGAGCGCGCTCCGGATGGCTTCGCCCACGACATCAGTTCCGACGCATCCGACGGCGGCGACCTGGGCGCCGAGACGGGCAAGCGTGACAGCCTGGTTGAGTGCTTTACCGCCGGGGACGGTCCGCATTGCTTCGGCGCGTAGGTCGTCGCCCCATACCGGCAGGCGGGGTGTGCTGATCAGACAGTCGAGGACGTAGGCGCCGGCAACGAAGAACCGAAGCTCGCTGATGGGGCGCGCTGGCTGGGCGCCGGTCATGTGCTGGTGTAGGTCCAGGCGGAGCCGACTCCGCGGTACTGCTCGACCGGGATCGGGGCCACACCGGGGCGCATCTTGTAGGTGTAGAGGTGGCCGTCCAGGTGGTCGATTTCGTGGGCGACCAGGCGGGCAAGGCCCTTCTCGAACACGGTGATGTGCCGGGTTCCGTCGATGTCGGCGTGTTCGACGTGCAGGGTGAGCGGGCGGGGGACCAGACCGCGGACGTCGAAGAAGCTCAGGCAGCCTTCGTACTGCTCGTCGGTCTCGGGGCTGGCCTCGATGACGGTTGGGTTGAGCAGGGTGATCGTGTCGCCGTCGATGGTGCGGACGATCGCGGCGGCACGGTTGATGCCGACCTGCGGGGCGGCGATCCCCATGCCCTTCCCGAAGGTGTGCAGGGCGGATACCCGTTCGATCGCTGAGGAGAGTTCGGCAACGACCCGGCGGGCGTCCTCGGCCTCGGTGGGCAGGGCGAACGGGCGGGCGGGCTTGTCAAGGATCTCGGCGCCCTGCTGCACGATGCCGACCGCGGTCATCTGTTCGGACGGTCGGGCGGCCTCGGCGGCGGGGTCGGGCTGGGCGCGGAAGTTCCACTCCAGCCGGTACCGGGCGTGCAACGGCGGCTCCTCCGTTGACCATGAGAACACCCGGCGGCCGGCGGACTCGGTGCGGGCGATCGCGGTCCGGAACGGCAGGGCCTCGGCGGTCATCGACGTTTCCATGCCCCACACCACCGGATCGACTTCGGCGGGGAAGTCCAGCCGGACCGACAGGGATCGGGTCGGGACCCGTACGGCGCGCTGGAACCACGGCCCCCACCGGTCATCGGACACCCGGTACGAGTACTCGATGACGGCCGTGTCGCCCGGGTAGAGCGGGAAATGCCCCCGGGAGTTCTCGAAGCAGAGCCACACTTCCTTGAGTGCGTCCCAGTCGGTCTTGACCTTCCAATGCATCGGCTCGCCGTTGCACGTGGCGGAGAGTTGCAGGAAGTCCCACCGGAGCGGCTTCGCCCGGTACAACCGGGCAGACCGCTCCGGGTCGCCCGGGTAGCGGTCGACGGAGATCCGCATCAGGTAGCGGGTGACCGGCTCGGTGCCGGTGTTCACGATTCGACGCAACTGGTGCGCGTAGTACGTCGCGTCGTCGTACCGCAACGTCGCCTCGTCGACCTCGACGATCAGGCCGCCCTGCGACGCGGCCGGCTGCACGGGTAGGACTGCCGCGATCGGCGGGGATGTCTGCACCGGAACGGGCTGCGGCCGAGCGGGCTGTGCGGTGGCCTCCCACCGGCGTGGGGCCAGACCGAAGTACCCACCTGGGATGCGTAGGGCGTCCGCGATGCGCTCGATGAGGTCCAGGGACGCGATGCGGTCTTCGCCACGCGCAATCCGGCTCACCCGTGACTGCGACAGGCCGTCGACCGGGGAGGAGATGCGGTCCTGGCTGGCGCCGTCGTACTTGCGCATCAGGCGAAAGATCGTTCCAAAGTCACGGACGGAGCAGGCGGAGCGGAAGTCGGGCCGGGCCAGCAGCTCGGGCGACACCCGGTATGACCCGGCGGGCACGTCGGGTGGCTGTGTCACGGGTCAAGACCTCCACGTCCCACCGGTGCCGGCGCTCACGGCAGGTGGTGTGAGCGGGACAGCACGCTCAGACTAACGCGCCCATGCCAAACCGGTATGGACCTTATTCGCCAACCGGTTCCCGGCCGTTCGGCAACCGGGCGGCAACCGCTCGCCGGCCGTGCGCGCCGTTGTTCAGCGCTCCTCGACCCATACGTGACGTGTATGCGAGATCGACGTTTCGTGACTATCCCGGTTCGGGTGAGGCTGATCCGCAAGCCATCCCGCTCCGCGTCGAGCCGCGATCTCCGCGGGGCGGGGTGGCGTCCAGGCCGTGAGGCGACGCGGGAACGGATGAAGGGGGTGCGGCGGTGTGGCCGATGACGGGCAGGACAGCCGCGGAGACAGGGCACGGCGAGTGCGGGGGTTCGCGATGACGTGGGTGAGCGGGTCGTGTCAGACGGACGAGGAACCCGGCGTGGGCTTGTTGCCGTGGGGCGCGGAGGGCTGGGCGCTGGTCGTTCCCTCGGGCTCCTCGGCGGCGGCGCTGGCGGAGGCGATGGCGGGGATGCCGGCGGGCCTGCGGTTCGTCGAGGCGTTCGGGGACGTGGATGTGGTGCTCGTCTACGCGGCGGACGGCGTGCGGCTGTCCCGGCGGGAGGTACCGGGCTCGTTCCTGCGGGCCATGCTCGAACTCGACCCGGTGGAGGTCGGGGAGGGCAACGGCCGGCGGTGGATGACGGCGGGGGAGCGGGGTGCGTATGACGCGGGGAAGGCGGATGTGGCGGATGCGCTGCGCCGTCAGGTGATCCGCCGTCGGCGTCCGCGGTCGTGGAACCCCTCTGCTCTGGGGTGACGTCACGCGCGTTCACGGGGGCCGGATCTCGTCGGGGGGATCCGGCCTTCGTCGTGTCAGGACGACATCGGCTCGTCGGGGCGGCTGACGGCTCGCTCGACCGCGGCGAGCCTGGTCACGATCTCGGCAAGACGGTCCTCGACGCGGGCCAGGACGGTGAGGACCTCCCGTCCGGTGGGCTCGTTCGCCTCGGGGCTATCGCCCGGCGGGGCTGACAGGAGTACCTGAATCAGGTGGTCGTCCGGCCACTCCAGGGCGCGGGCGATCGACACGAGGGTCTTGTTCTGCACCCGGCGACCGGCGCCGTGCTGCAGCAGGCGCACGGTGGACACGGACACCCCCGACAGCTCGGCCAACTGCTGCTGGCCGATCCGCCGGTTCGACATCCGCTCGTTCAGGGCTGTGGCGACGGCTGCCCAGTCCTCCCCCTCGGCCGGACCTCGCGCGGTGTAGACCCGGGGCGCTTTCCGGTCAGACATGACGCGCATATTAGTTGCCCAGCAACAGCCTCTATCTCGGGTATCCGGTGCCCATACCAACCTTGCATGAACGCCACCCGGTGCGCTCCGCTGAATAGACCTCTCTGGCATGAGCGCATACGAGGCGTACATACGTCGGTCGTCTAGCGGTTGAAACGCGGTTGGCGAGCGGTGGATCGTGTATCTCGTCGGCCGAAGCGAACGGCCGGCGTAGGCGACTCGGATGTGTGGAGGTGGCGTGGTGGCGGTTCCGAAGCGAATTCCGGTGCGGTTCGAGGACGTTTTCCCGCACGGCGCGTACGTGCTGGGCGTGGAGGCGGCGAACGACTTCGAGAAGGTGAAGGCGGGAGTGGCGGACGTGCAGGCGCGGGACAAGGACACCGGCCAGCGGATCTGGTCGGTGCGGGTCCTCGACCCGGACCCGGTGGCGCGGCAGGCCGAACTGAAGGTGAAGATCCTCGGGGAGGTGGCGCCGGTTCCGCCGGACGCGATGCCGGGGACCCCGTTCCGGCCGGTGCTGTTCGAGGGCCTGTCGGTCCTGCCGTACGTGGACACCAACGGTTCCCGGCCCCGGCAGGGTTTCGCGTTCCGGGCGGTGGCCATGCGTCCGCTCGGCCCGGCCCGGCGGAGCAACCCGGCGGTGGCGGCGTGAGTGGGGCGGGGATGGACGGGCTGCGTTCCTCGACGCACCTGGGGTTGCACGTGGGCGCGGACTGGTCGGCCAGGTGCCACACCTACCCGGACAAGCCGCCGATCCTGGCGGTCACCACGGGTCGGACGACGCTGTCGCTATCGGCGGCCGGTAACGCGGCGACCTCCGATCAGGTGGACTTCGCGTACACGCTGCTCGCCGCGGTGAACGATTACCTCATCGAATGCGAGCGGCTGCGCTTCACCGCGCAGGACGCGGCCGAAACGTCAGGGTATCTCGCCGCGTAGTAGTCGCCCGGCCCGGTTTCAGACAGGCGGCCCGGAACCGCGCTTCTACGGGATCGCGGTTCCGGGCTCGCGCACCTTCTTCTTCTGTTCTTCCTACTCCTGGTTCCGTGCGCTCTGAAACAGGTGGTATTTGTCATGTTCGGAATCAACGGCGATCGGCGGATGCCGCGTATTCCGTCCCGACCGGACCACATGCGGGTGCCGCTGTGGATGCTGCTGCTGGCGGTCGCCGGTAAGGGGCTGGTGTTGGGTGTCCGCTGGTGCTGGCGGCACCGGGTCGCCGTCCCGGTCGCGGTCGGCCTGGTGCTGTTCGTCCAGCGCTTCGGCGCGCTGGGCCTGGTGGCGCTGCTCGTCGGCCTGGTCCTGGTCGCCATGGTCTGGCGGCGGCTGCACCCCCGGTCGTTCGGCTGGCTGGCCCGGTGGGTGTGGGGCAGGGCGCGGCTTACGTTCGTCTACCGGCGGCGGTGGCGGTCGGCGATGGTGCACACCGGACTGGCGATCCGCGTGCCGGCGTCGAACGGCGATCAGGTGACGTTCGACGAGTACTTCCCGCGGATCCGCTCGATTCGTTCGACGCGGGCGGTGGACGTGCTGCGGGTGGAACTGCTTCCCGGGCAGACCCCGGAGCAGTGGGCGGAGCAGGCCGAAGCACTGCGGCACGTGTTCCGGGCCCGGCGCTGCCAGGTACAGGTGGAGGAACATCGGTTCGTCCGGCTGCACTTCCACCACCGGGACACCCTGACCCGACCGGTGCGGCCCACGGGCCTCGACGCACCCGGCCCCGTCATCGGTCACGACGACGTCGACGTGACCGATGACAATCCGGACGGAGACCCCGCGGCGGGTGGTGCGCCCGATCTGCTCGTCGCGGGGCTCTCGTCGGTGCCGGTCGGCCGGCAGGAAGACGGCGAGCCATGGACGCTGCCCGTGCGCGGGACGCATCTGCTCGTCGCGGGTGCCACCGGCGCCGGTAAGGGCTCGGTGCTGTGGTCGATCATCCGTGGTCTCGGCCCGGCCGTGCGCGCCGGCCTCGTCGAGCTGTGGGTGAGCGACCCCAAAGGCGGGATGGAACTCGCTTTCGGTGAGCCGCTGTTCGCCCGGTTCGCCACCGACACGGAGTCGATCGCGGATCTCCTCGACGACGCGGTGTCGGTCATGCGGGAACGCACGGCCCGGCTGCGGGGCCGAACCCGCCTACACACTCCGACCACGGACGAGCCGCTGATTGTGCTGGTCGTCGATGAGATCGCCTCCTTGACCGCGTACGTCACGGATCGGGATGTGAAGAAGCGAATCGGGGCGGCGCTGCCGTTGCTGCTCTCGCAGGGACGTGCGCCGGGGGTCGTGGTCCTGGCGGCGGTGCAGGACCCGCGTAAGGAGGTGCTTCCGTTCCGGGACCTGTTCCCGGTCCGGGTCGCGCTGCGGATGACCGAGACGGAACAGCCGGATCTCGTGCTCGGCTCCGGCGCCCGGGACCGCGGTGCCCGCGCGGACGAGATCCCGGTGTCCCTGCCGGGGGTGGGTTACGTGCTGCACGAGGGACAGCCGGAACCGGTGCGGGTCCGGGCGTCGTTCGTCGACGATGCCGAGATCGGCCGGACCGTGTGGACGTACCGGCCGGTCCGTGCGGTGGGCGGCGGCTGGACGCCGGACCTCGGCCCGTACCTCGACGACTCCGCTGATCACGAAGATCTCGACGGCTCGGCTGGCTGGGGTGAGGTTGCTTGATCGACCCGACCACGCTCGGCGCTGCCCCAACCGAAGCCGTTCCGAGTGTCCCGGCTCCTTCCCCTGGCCGTGACGACCGTGACGATCGGCCGGGGTCCCGGGCGGTCCGGATGCGGATGCCGCTCGCTCGTCAGGTGGTCGAAGCGGTCGCCGTGGAGAACGGGGTCTGCGTTCGCCCGATGGCGATGCGGCGGACGAACCTCGACACGGGCGAGACCGAGATCATTCCCGTGCCGTGCGGGGCCACCCTGGCGAGCAAGTGTCCGCCGTGTGCGGAGCGGGCCCGGCGGCTGCGGATGGCGCAGTGCAAGACGGGCTGGCATCTGGAGGACGAACCGGTTCCTGACCCGGACCCGCCTTCGGAGGATGCGAAGGTTCTTGCCGGCTTCCGGGCGGATCTGGAGGTCGCTCGGCGGGACGCGGAACGGGACAGTGACCCGGCGGGCGTCGCCGAGATCGACGAACTCATCGGCCAGGTGGACGAGGAACTCAACGCCCTGGGCGTGCGGGGGAAGACTGCGCCGGACAGTCGGGATCGGCCTCGTCGGGCCCGGTCTACCCGCCGGCGTCAGGACGCCCCCGACCTGCCCCGGCTCCCCGTGGAGAAGCGCACGGTCGGCCGGACCTACGAAGCGGCGGACGGGACGACCTGGCGGCCGTCGATGTTCCTGACGCTGACCTGCGACACCTACGGCCGGGTGACCTCGGACGGCACCCCGGTGGATCCGGGCTCGTACGACTATCGGCGGGCGGCGCGGGACGCGATCCACTTCCCGAAGCTGATCGACAGGTTCTGGCAGAACCTGCGCCGCGCGGTGGGCTGGGATGTGCAGTACTTCGCGGCGCTCGAACCGCAACGGCGGCTCGCTCCCCACCTGCACGCGGCCATCCGTGGCACGGTGTCCCGGATGCTGCTCCGCCAGGTGGCGGCGGCGACGTATCACCAGGTGTGGTGGCCGTCGTGCAACCGACCGGTCTACTCGGACATGGTGCTCCCGGCCTGGAACGCGGATGCGGCGGCCTACCTTGATCCGGAGAGCGGGCGTCCGCTGCCCACATGGGACGAGGCGTTGGACGCGATCGGCGACGATGAGGAACCGGCGCACGTCGTCCGCTTCGGCCCGCAACTGCGCGCGGACGGGGTCACGGCGAACTCGGCGAACACCGGCCGGATGATCGGCTATCTGACGAAGTACCTGACGAAGAGCCTCGACGCCTGCCACGACATCGGAACGGACGCGCAGCGTCGGCACGTGGATCGGCTCGCGGAAGCGTTGCGGTACGAGCCGTGCTCGCCTATCTGCGCGAACTGGCTGCGTTACGGCGTCCAGCCGAGAAACCCGAAGCCGGGCCTGGTCCCGGGGAGGTGCCGGGGGAAGGCGCACCGGCGGGAGACGCTCGGGTTCGGCGGCCGGCGGGTGCTCGTCTCGCGCCGCTGGTCCGGCAAGACCCTGACCGATCACAAAGCCGATCGGGTGGCGTTCATCCGGGAGCAGCTCGAAGCCCTCGGTCAGACCGGCACCGGCCCGGCCATGACGGGGACGGACCCGGCCCGGATCGCGTGGACGCTGCTCCGGCCTGGTGACCCGGCCGCACCGCGCCGCGAGCACCTGCTGTTGCAGGCGGTTGCGCAACGGCACGCCTGGCGGGCTCAGCTCGACGCGGCCCGTCGCGCGACCGGCACCGGACTCCCGGCGACCGGCCCGCCGGTGACGGCTCGCGCTGCCTGAGTCCGGAACTGGCCTTCGGGAGAGGGACCCGTGACCAAGCTCCTCCTGACCGTCGACGAAGCCGCGCAACTGCTCGGCCTGAGTAGGGCGAAGCTCTACCAACTCATGAAGACGGGGGCGATCGCCTCGGTGTCGATCGGCCGGCTCCGGCGGATTCCGGCCGATGAGCTGAGCGCCTACGTCGATCGCCTGCGGGGCGGCAGCGTGGAGGCCGCGTGATCACCGGATGGCTCCGTCGTCGTGCGCCACCCCGTCAGGGTTTGCTCGGGCGGTGTTCCGTGATCCACCGCTCGATGTCCGTGGCGAGCCAGACCTTCCCGGCCTTGATCTCGCCGAGTGGCTCGGGGAAGGACGGGTCGGTGGTGGCGATCTGGTGCACGCGGACCCTGCTCACGCCGAGACGCTCGGCGATCTCGGCCGTGCCCATGAGCTGCGTCCGTCCCACGGCGGAAGAGTACTTGACACGTGCTAAGCCCGAACCGCATCATCGGACACGACTTAGCGATTGCTAAGTGATGGCGGTCCCGGTGGGTGCTGTGAACACCCGGCCGGGACCTTGATCCCAATCCTGCATGCACAGGAGTTGAGACCCATGCCCATCTTCCCGTCTGGCCATTCCGGCGCCTGGCGCACCCCCGGTGAGGACTCGCCGCTCGTCGGTACGCGCGTCCTCGACACCGGCGAGCACGAACTGACCATCCGTCCCGGCGCGGACATCGGCGACCTGCTGGCGATCCTCGCGACGCTTCCGCCGGACGCCTTCTTCACCGAGCACTTCGGCGATGTCGACGTGGCGTTGGTGTTCCACCAGGTGCCCGGCGACCCGGTCGCGGTCCCGGCTGGTCAGGAGCCTTCGGCGGGTCCGACGGCGGCAAGGGCCATCCGCCCGTAGCGGCTGTTCTGCCTGCTCTACCCCCATTTTTCTTCCGTTCTCTGGTGGCGCTTGAAGCTGTCGGGGTGTCGGACGGGTCCAGGGTCGGCCGAAGGCCGATCGCGTCAGCGACGCGCAGCGCCCTGGACGCGGCCGACACCCCGGCAGACCATCCCAGCGCCAGAGAACGGAAACCCAACTGCACCGGGCGACGCCTCCGCGGCCCGCGTGTACCTGACCCGTTCTTCGGCAAGGAGCCGTGTTCGCCATGCCCACGGATAACGACAAGCACCCGACCATGAGCTTGCAGCAGGCGCTGCGCGAGCATCTCGGCCGTGCCCGCGCCGGCGAGGGCCGCCTCTACCCGCAGCCTGCGGGAGAGACCAAGTTCGCCTGCGACATGGGCGACAGCCGCTACGGCTGCGCCTGGTGCGACAACATCGAATGGCCCGACGGCAACCCGCTGGACGTCGCCTGATGCCCGCGGGGGACAAGTCGCGGAAGGGCCGGCGCGGCAACAACGAAGGGTCGATCTACCGGTACCGCAACGGCTGGGCAGGCCAGGTCAGCCTTCCGGACGGGCGGCGTCCGATCTTCTACGGCCCGACCCGTGAGCAGGTCCGGGAGAAGATGTCCGACGCGCTGCGGGCCGCGCAGGACGGTACGCCGGTCATCACGACTCAGGTCACCGTCGGCGAGTACCTCGAACAGTGGGTCACGGTGGTGCTCCCGGCCAGGGTCGTCGCGGGGACGCTCGCGGAATCCACGATGGAGTCCTACGCGCTGCTCGCCCGCCTGCACATCGTCCCGGTGCTCGGGCGTCACAAGCTGCGAGACCTGTCCACAGCGCATGTGCGGAAGTGGATGACGGCGAAGCTCACCGAACCGTCCGCGGCCGGCCTCGCGGCGCGCAAGGCCAGGGAAGATGCCCGTGCGGCGAAGGAACGCCAGAAGGCCGAAGAGGCGGCGAAGCGTGCGGCGGACGGTCAGCCGGCGCGTCGTCGGAAGAGCTCGGCGAGCAAGCCGGCTCCCGTGGTCGAACCGAAGCCGATCAACCCTCTGTCGGCTCGGTCCGTCCGCTACCTGCACGCGATCCTGCGAACGGCGCTCGCGGACGCGATGCGGGAGGAACTGCTCTCCCGGAACGTGGCGGAGCTGGTCCAGCCGCCGAAGTCCTCGAAGGCTCCGGCACGGTCGCTGTCGGACGAAGAGGCCCGGAAGGTGGTCGCGGTGGCGCTCGTCGACCGGCTGGCGGCGCTGTGGCTGGTGATCCTGGCGCTCGGCCTGCGGAAGGGGGAGGCACTCGCGCTGCGCTGGGACGTCGTCGACCTCGACGCGGGTACGGTCGCGATTGTCCGCAAGCAACGGCGGCGGCGCGCGGAGATCGACCCGGAGACCGGCGTGCAGCGGTGGGAACTCGTCGAGGACGAGGAACTGAAGACCGCGGGCTCGAAAGCGCGGCTGGCGCTGCCGACGATGGTCGTGACCGTGCTGCGGGAGCATCGGCGGCGTCAGGAAAAGGCCAGAGCGGAAGCCTACGAGTGGGCCGACCCCGGACTCGTGTTCACCACCGCTACCGGCAGCCGGGTCGATCCGCGCAACGTCAACCGCTGGTGGGACAAGGTGTGCGAGCGGGCGGAAATCCCGCACACCCGCGTTCACGACCTGCGCCACACCGCGGCGTCGCTGCTGTTCTCGGCCGGCGTCGACCTGAACGAGATCCGTGCCCTGCTGCGGCATACCCGGCTGGCCACCACGGCGGACATCTACGTGGACATCCTCGACGAGGTCCGGCGTTCGACCGCCCGGAGCATGGACGACATCCTCACCCGACTCAACCGCCCGTCAGCTACGGACAGTGACGAGAACGGGGAGGGGGATCCGACCGCGAAAACGTGATCGTTTCCAACTGCAGTACGAACTGCAGTACTTGAGGTCCGGAAAGAACAGAGCCCCGCGCCGTGTTATCGGCTGCGGGGCTCTGACCTGCCTCAACCAGCGTGCGCTCGGAGGGACTCGAACCCCCAACCTCTTGATCCGTAGTCAAGTGCTCTATCCGTTGAGCTACGAGCGCCTGCCGGTCACTCTCGCGGCCGGCTTCGCCAGCTTACAGCACCCGGAGGGCAGCCTTCGAACCCCCTCCCCTCCAACCGCGCCCCGGGCCGGGGCGCCCAGGGCACGCTCCGCGCGGGGGCGCGTTTCGCCCGGGATGGCCCGTCAGCGCGCTCGGACGGGGGTCGGCTGCGGTAGGCGGTGCAGCTCGACATCGAGCAGTGTCTGGTCCTCGATCGTCGCTGTCAGATAGGTCGGATGGGGCTGGCGCCGGCGGTCCGTGGGTGAGCCGGGGTTCAGCAGCCGCAGCGGGCGGCCGTCCTGCGGTCGGATCGTCGTCGTGTCCCACGGGATGTGGGAGTGGCCGAAGACGATGACGTCGGCTTCCGGGTAGGTGGCGGCCAGGCGGCGATCCCGGGCGGCGGCGGCCCCGGTCTCGTGGACGATCACGAAGCGCAGGCCTTCCAGCGTCACGCGGGCGATCTCGGGCAGGATGGCGCGGATCTCGGGTCCGTCGTTGTTGCCGAAGCACGCGATGAGGCGCCGTGATCGTTCCGTGAGCTGGCGCAGCAGCTCGGGGCCGACCCAGTCGCCCGCGTGGAGGACGGCGTCGGCTTCGTCGACCGCGGCCCACACCCGCGACGGCAGATCGCGGGCCCGCACCGGGACGTGAGTGTCGGCCAGGACGACGAGGCGCATTGGTCCAGTGTCCGTGATTTTCGGTGTTCTGAGCGTGCGCCCGGGGGTAGCGTGCAGCGGCCGGCCGCCTGGCCGGGCGGCGTCGGGGCGAGCGGGGCGGCCGGGGTGGTCGCGAGCTGATGGGCCGATGCCGAGCCGGTAGGCGGATGTCGACTCGGCGGATGGGGGCCGAGCCGGTGGCCGACGGGAGCGGATGGGCGGCGGTCGACATGGCATGGACCGCCGCGCAGTGGCGGCGACTGCGACGGGCTCGTGTGGCCACCATGGTGGTCTTTTTCTTCCTGGCGCTGTTACTCGCCGCGTGGGCTCCGCGGATCCCACAGGTCAAGGATGCGCTCGCGCTCGGCGACGGTGAGCTCGGGCTCGCGCTGCTCGGCGCGCCGGTCGGTGCGATCGTGACGCTGTGGGGCGCCGGTGTTCTGGTGAGCCGGCTGGGCAGCGTGCCGGTGATCCGGTTCTCGCTGGTCGCGTACGCGACCCTCGGGCTGGTGATCATTACCGCGACCGGCCCGCTGTCGCTGTTCGCCGCGCTCGCGCTGCTGAGCGGTGCGAGCTGTGCCCTGGACCTTTCCGCCAATGCCCAGGCCGCGGCCGTCGAACACCGCTTCGGACGTCGGATCATGATGATGGTCCATGCCGCCTGGACGGCCGGTGCGCTCGTGGGCGCGGGCCTGGGCGCCGCCGCCGCGGCGATCGAGCTGCCGCTGAGCATCCAGTTCTCGGTGCTCGGCGCGCTTACCGTGGCCGGAGCGTTACCTCCCACCGGATGGATGCTTCGCGGGGACGGTAGTCGGGAGTCCGCGTCCACCGGCTTCGTCGTATCCGACGCCGCCGCCGATGAGCTCGATGGCGCCGACGGGGAGGTCGAGACCGGCGACAGCGCGGTCGGAGCCAGGGATGGTGTGGTCGGGGCCGGCGCCGAGACCCACGCGCGGCCGGCCACGTCGATGCTTCCACCGCCCCCGGCAACTGGGCTGTCCCCAGCGTCTGCGGTGCCTGCGCCGCCTCCAGCGCCCGCGGCGAGGCCGGTGACTGCTGTGACTCCGCGGGCGCTGCTGCCCTTCGTCCCGCTCAGCGTGATCGCGTTTGCCAGTTTCCTCGGGGAGGGCGCGGCGGCGGACTGGAGCGCCGTCTATCTGACGGATGTCACCGGGGCGTCGGCCGGCGTCGCCGGGATCGGGTACGTGGCCTTCATGGCCTGCATGCTGGTGGTGCGCCTGGTCGGCGATCGTGCGGTGGAGACCTTCGGGATCCGGCGTGTGGTCCGTCCGCTGGCTCTTACCGCCGCGGTGATGTTCGCCGTCGCACTCGCGTCCGGAGCGACGCGGACGGGAACCGCGCTGGGGATCGTCGGGTTCGCGGTGCTCGGCGCCGGGCTGGCGTGTGTCATCCCGGCGGCCTTCTCCGCCGCGGCCCGCGCCGCGAACCTGGTGGGGCTGCCGGCCGGGGCGGTGATCGCCGTGGTCAGCTCGGTCGGCTACGCGGGATGGCTGACGGGGCCGCCGTTGATCGGAGGCCTGGCCGAACTCGTCGGACTGCGCGGGGCCCTGTGGAGCGTGGTCGCGTTCACCTGCGCGATCGCGCTGTTCGCCGGGACGCTGGCCGGTCCCGCGCGGCCGTCGTGGACCTCCGGGGAACGAGGAACGTCAGCCCCGTCGAGGCGGTCTGTTCCACCGAGACCACAGGGCTCGGCGGACATGTCGTGACCGCGGGTCATCCGGCAGGCGCTGCTCGTCCGGTCGGTCCTGCCCGTCCGGCGGTATGTGCCGAGGCCGATTGGCGGCGGCGGGGGATTCCGGTCAGTGGTGGCGGCGGCGAAAGCCCGGCAGGAGTTGCTGGACGAGCGCGTCCGTCTCCGGTTCCGCCGCGCCGCCGCGCCGGGTCGACTGCGCCGACACGGTCCGGTACAGCTCGCCGGCGACGGCTTCGAGGGTCCGGCGGTCACCCCGGGCGGCCACGGTGCGCAGCAGGTCACGCCACAGCGTTTCCGCGGTCGGCGCGGCGCGCAGGCCGGTCCGGCACGCCGCCATCGCGGTGGCGGTGTCGCCGGCTTCCAGGGTCAGCATGGCGAGGCGGTGCGCGGCGTCGATGACGGCGGAGCGCATCGTGCTCTCGACGGGCGTCGACCGGGCCCACCCGTACCTGCCTTCGGGCAGGCCGGACCACAGCGGCCCGCTGACCAGGTTCAGCGCCGCCCGCAGGTCGGATTCGGGATCGCTCGCGTCGTCGGGCCGCGCCGCACGATGGGTGTAGGCGACGAAGAGCTCCCAGTCGCAGCGGACGTCCGTGCTGAGGACCCAGCGCCCGTCCGAGGTGGGCTGCAACCGGGGCCGCCCGCCAGCGTCGACGCCCAGCCAGGTGCGGGCCGCGATGAGCCCGGCGAGCACGCCGGTGCCTGACCCCCCCGGCGACCGCGGATCGGGGACCGAGCCGAGGGGGAGGTCGAGCAGGTCGCTGACGTCCTCGGGGTACGCGCCGTCGCGGTGCAGCGCGAGGAAGACGACGATCTCGGTGAGCAGGTCGATCTGGTTCCGGTCGGGTCTGCCGGGGGCGTCGACCGACGGGGTTCCGAGCACGTGCACCTCGGCTTCGGTGGCGCCGGCCGGGTCCGGGTCCAGGCGGGGCAGGGTCTCGAGCGGGTCGTTCCCGTGGAGGGGCGCCGGCAGGGCGTCGGCCGCCTGGTGCGAAGCCGCCGGATAGCCCTGCTCTGACGAGTGGGGTTCCGGATACGACGGGTGAGAGCCGGGCGGATACGACTCCTGCGAGGACGGCGCCTGCGGGTACGGCTCGTACGGATGCGGCTGCGGCGAGTTCGGCGCCTGCGGGTACGGCTCGTACGGATGCGGCTGCGGCGAGTTCGGCGCCTGCGGGTACGGCTCGTACGGATGCGGCTGCGGCGAGTTCGGCGCCTGCGGGTACGGCTCGTACGAGTGCGGCTGCGGTGATCTCGGTGCCTGCGAGTGCGGCGACGGTGAGTTCGGATCCTGTGGACGGGACGGCGCCGGATAGGACTCCGCCGGATACGACCCCGGCGGGGCCAGGTATCCCGGGGGCGGCACCGGGGGGTGGAGCTGCGCCTGGTGCGGCTCCTGCGGATACGGCTGCGCCGGGTGCGCCGGCGGCTGGGCTTGATACGGTTCGCGCTCGTTGGGCGCCGGC
>NZ_UBIZ01000616.1:0-2623 GCF_900465275.1 Parafrankia sp. Ea1.12
CAGCCATCCCCATGCACTTAATTATCCGCACGAATAGGCGACCACTCAGACGGGGCCCCACCCCCGCCCCGTCTGAGTGGTCGCCTATTCGTGCGGATAATTAAGTGCATGGGGATGGCTGGTCGGCAGGCGCTGGTGATCGGTGGGGGCATCGCGGGACCCGCGGCGGCGATAGCGCTGGCCCGGGCCGGCATTCTTCCCACGGTCTTCGAGGCCGACGCCGACCCGGAGTCCGCCGGCAGCCTGCTGCTCGGCGTCGCCCCGAACGGCCTGCGCGGCCTGGAGCTTCTCGGTGTCCAGGGCCTCGACGAGGCCGGGCATCTCTCGGCGGGAAACCATTTCGTCGACGTCCACGGCCGCCACCTCGGCACGATCGAGGCGCCCGCCCGGGTGATCCGCCGCAGCGAGCTGCGGCGGGTGCTGCTGCGGGAACTCGACCGGCGCGGGATCCCGGTCGTTCCGGCGAGCAGGTTCGACTCGGTCGACGACCGGGGCGAGGCCGGCGTCCGCGCCTACTTCGCAGACGGCTCCAGCGCCGTGGGTGACTTCCTGCTCGGCTGCGACGGCCTGCGCTCCCGGGTGCGCCGCCACGTCGCGCCCGAGACGCCCTGGCCGACCTTCGCCGGCCTGGTGACCGTCGGCGGGTTCGCGGACCGCGTCGGCCGCTCGTACAAGACCGGCATGCTCGAGTTCACCATCGTCGGCACCGGGACGTTCATCCACTACGGCACGGCGGGCGGTGAGGTGATGTGGGCGATGTCGATGGTGTCCACCGACCCGTGGCCCTCACCGCGCACCGACGCCGGTCAGGAGCAGGTGCGACGCCGGCTGCTCACCCAGCTCGAGCACGCCCCCGCCCACCTGCGGTCGGTCGTGGACGCGACCGACCGGCTCGAGCGGCTCCCGCTGTCGGTCCTGGAGCCGGTCGGGACCTGGTACCGCCGCAACGTCTGCCTGCTCGGGGACGCCGCCCACGCCATGCTCCCGCACGCCGGCCAGGGGGCGTCCATGGCGATCGAGGACGCGATCGTGCTCGGCCGCTGCCTGCGCGACGCCCCGACGGCCCCCATCGGCTTCGCCGCCTACCGGGCGGCCCGCGCCGAGCGGGTGGCGCACGTCCACCGGCTGGCCCGACGCAACCGGCCGCGCACCCCGCCGCCGAACGCCCCCGCCCGCTGGATGCGCGACCACATCGTCCCGGTGGCGATGAAGGTCGGCCTGCGCCAGATGGCCGCCATGTACGACTACCGGATCGCCTGGGACGAGCCGTCCCCCGGCCGCGACCCGCTCTCAACCGTCTTCTGACATCCAGCCACCCGCCGTCTACTCGATCATCGCGTTGCGGCTGCTCGGCTACGACCGGGACCATCCGGTGATCAGGACGACCCTGGAGACACTCGACGCCTACACCGTGACGCTCCCCGACGAGCGGGCCCGCGGGCGGCCGTCAACGCGGTCGGTCGGTGCCCCTGGTGAACAGGGCGACGCACAGGACGAGCAGCGGGCCGCAGACCAGCAGCCCGGCCTCGGGCCCGACGAGGGTCCACAGCCCGCCGGCGGTGATCGTCGCGACGACCCGGCCGGCGCTCTGCAGCCCGGACAGCGCGCCGAACACGGCCCGGTGCGTCTCCGGCGGGGTGAGCCGCCCGGCGCCGGTGTACTCGGCGGCGTCGACCGCGCCCGCGGCCGTCCCGGCGAGCAGGAAACAGACCGTCATCGCGGTCAGGTCACCCTCGCCGGCGAAGGCGAAGCCGGCGTAGGCGCCGAGCAGGAAGGCCGCGCCGGTCGCGATCACCCGACCGGCCCCGAACCGGTCGGCGAGCCGGCCGCCCCACACCGCCGCGGCGGCCGAGGACAGGTGGAACAGGCCGTAGAGCACGGCGACCACCTGGAGCTGGCTGAGCCGTCCGGAGCCGTCGGGCAGCAACTTGCTGGCGCGCAGCAGCAGGAGCACGGCCGCGATGTTGGACGCCTCGTAGCAGGTGATGCCGAGGGCGAGCCGGCGCAGCGGCGGCTGGCGCAGCAGCGAGAGCTGGGGTCGGGTCTGGGCTGGGATGCCGTGGTCGAGCGTGTCCCGCCCGCGCAGGGTGCCGTGCGCGCTCACGGCGACCGCGGCGACCACCGGGACCAGCGCGAGCAGGATCACCGTCCGCACCTCGACGAACGCCAGCAGCAGCGCCGCCGCGAGCGCGCCGAAGGCGGCGCCGAGGGCCCCCACCGAGCGCTCGAGGCCGAGCCGGGCACCGAGCTCGCGCGGCGCGGAGGTCGAGCTCGCCACCTCCAGCAGCGGCGGGGTACCCAGGCCGCGTGCCACCCACGACCCCGACCGGCACGCCCCGGCCTGCCAGACGGCGTTGCTTCCGGCCAGGAAGGCGGCGGCCAGCGCCAGCCCGGCGTTCCCGGCGACGGTGAACGGCCCGCGCAGCCCGGGCCGGCGGTCGGCGAGCTTCGTCGCGCCGGCACGGGCCGCGCTGCCGCCGGCACGCCCCGCCGCCTCGATCCCGGCGAGCGCGATCGGCGCGGCTCCCAGCGTCCCGGCGATGAACGGTGCGACCACCGCCGTCGTGCTCTCCAGCCCGACGGCGGAGAACAGCAGCGGCAGCCGGGCATGGGTGAGCGAGGC
>NZ_UBIZ01000300.1:0-29228 GCF_900465275.1 Parafrankia sp. Ea1.12
GGTCGAGCGCGGTCCGCCCGTCGACCCGCTCCCCGCCGCCGAGCACCCGACCGGACGCCGTGCGCCGCTCGCGGGCGGCCCGGATGGCCCGCCACGGGTCCGGATGACCGAAGGGTGCGTCGGTGCCGGCCGCTACCGCGATCCCGGCGGCCAGCAGCGACCGGCAGGGATAGAGCCAGTCGAGGTCGTCCGGGTCGACCTCCGCGAGGTAGGCGTCCCCGCGCTCGGCGACGAAGTTCGGCTGGGTGACGACGGTGAGCCCGGCGGCGCCGACCAGCGCGGCCAGCTCCGGCGGGACGACCGCGCCGTGCTCGATCCGGTCGGCGGTGCCCGGCGGCGGCGGGCCCGCGTCGCCGATCGCGGCGAGGGCCACCACGAGCTGGACGCGGGTCACGCAGTGCACGGCCACCGAGGCGCCGGCCCGGTGCGCCCACCGGACACGCTCGGCGAGCGCGTCCGGCGGTGGCAGGTTCGTGTCATCCAGCATGATCTTCACCGGGCCGGGTGAGATCCCGTCCGGGAGGGCTGGTCCGCCGTCCAACGGCCGCATCAGCGTCAGACGCTGCGGCAGCGTGCCCGAGGCGACGGCGTCGGCGAGCGCGGCGGCATCGGAGGGCCGCCGTTGCGGGGTGGCGTCGGTGAAGCCGGTGACACCGACGGCGAGGGCGGCCCGGCCCACCGCGCCGAGATCGGCCGGAACACGCGGAACCCTGCCGGCCAGCCAGCCGTCGAGCCGCCACAGCCGCCCCGTGGGAACCGCGTCGGGCGTCCGTTCGACGCCCTCGACGTCCAGAAAGGACTCCGGGCCCAGGCCCACCGCGCGCAGACCGGCCGAGTTGAGCACCCACAGTGCGCCGCCCCGGTGCTGCACCCGGGCCGGGACGTCGCCGGTGAGCGCGTCCAGGGCCACCCGGTCGAGGTCCCCGGCGACGGCCGGATGGTAGCCGACCCCGCGGAGCCAGCCGCCGGCCGTCCCGGCGCGCGCCGCGGCGGCGGCCGTCCGCAGCCGGTTCGCGAAATCCCGTGGCCCGGTGATCTCAGGCGGGCCCAGCACGACCGATGACGCGGCCGCGGCCAGCGACATCAGGTGGATGTGGTGGTCGTGCAGGCCGGGGAGCAGGGCCCCGCCGACGGCGTCGAGCTCGTCCTCGCCACGCTGCCGGGCGAGGCGCTGCCCGGGCGGCCCGATCTCGGTGACGACCCCGCCGCCGATCCGGACGTCCACCAGCCCGCCCGCCGGCCGCCCACCGCGGCCCAGGACAGCCTCGGCGCGTCTGACCAGCACGGGATCACCTCGGGGCGCGGGGGAGCGGCAGCCCGAGAGTACGGTGCGCGGGCCCGTGCCCGGCACGACGGCACGGGACGGGCCTAACGTGGGCGCCGTGGATGTTCGTCAGGACCAGGCGGGGGCCCACCCGACCGGGCGGGGGAGTACGACGATCGTCCCCGGCGTCGCTGCCCCGGATGTCGCCGCCGCGGATGTGGCTGTCCCGGAGATCGATGTCCTGGAGCCGGAGGAGGCGCTGCTCCTGCTGCGCGCCGACCCCGAGATGTTCGCCGCGCACACCGGACGGCCGCTGCTGGCCGTGCGCGCCCACGGCCCGCTGGCGGTCGAGGTCGGCGAGCTCGCCCGCTGGCTGCCGTGCGTGCTGGTGGGTGTCGCGCCGGATCTCGCCGATCTCCCCCCGGGCATCGAGTCGGCCGGCTACGACGTGCTGCTGACCGGCGAGGCCACGCCGCCCGCCCCGTGGGTCGGCCCGCTGCGGCCGGGCGACGGGTTCACGGCCGCCCTCGGCGCGATCGCAGCCATGACCCGTGCCGTCCCCGGCGCCTGCGTGGCGTTCACCCAGCTGGTGCGGTACTCGGCGGGGATCGACGTCCGCGACGCCGTGATCGCCGAGTCGTTCACCTACTCGACGCTGCAAGGCGGCCCCGAGTTCGCCGCCTGGCTCGCCGGGCACCGTGCCGCGCGGGAGCGTCGCGAGGCCGGGGCCGCCACCGCGCCGGTGCGCGCCGAGCCCATCGGCCAGCCCACGGAGCCGGCGGTTCTCGTCGAGCGGGACGGCGACGAGCTGTGGGTCGTGCTGAACCGGCCGCGCGTGCACAACGCGGTGAGCCGCGATCTGCGGGACGGCCTCGCCACCGCGTTCGCCCTGGCCGGGGCCGACCCGACCGTCACCGAGGTGCGGCTGCGGGGGGCCGGCCGCTCGTTCTGCAGCGGCGGCGACCTCACCGAGTTCGGCTCGCTGCCCGACCCGGCCCGCGCCCACGCGGTGCGGACCACCCGCAGCATCCCGCTGTCGCTGCTGCGCTGCGCGCGCCGGGTCACCGCGTACATGCACGGGACCTGCGTGGGAGCCGGGGTGGAGGTCCCGGCCTTCGCCCGGAGGGTGATCGCCGATCCGGCGACCACCCTCCGGCTGCCCGAGCTCGCGATGGGGCTGGTGCCCGGCGCGGGTGGGACGTCCAGCGTCGTGCGCCGGGTCGGTCGGGAGCGCGCCGCGTTCCTGTCGCTGACCGGCTGGCCGCTGGACGCCGCCACCGCGGCGAACTGGGGCCTGGTTGACGAGGTCCGCCCAGTGCGCGGAGACGCCCGCCCTCCGGTGTGATCACCCAGGTCGCCGCGCGGCGAGTTGGGTGACGACCTCCCGTCCCGGGTTAACTCCGCCCCTGTCGGGCAGAGGTGGGGGCAGGCCTGACCCCACCGAAGCGGACGAAGGGCTCGGTCCATGAGCGTCGAACACCCTGTGGTGGACGTGGAGAACGCGAACGTGGAGATCTTCTACCGATGCCGGCGATGCGGCCGTGCGTGGGAGCGCTCGTTCGGTGTCACCCGCTGGTTCGACGACGACGGCGGCCTCGTCGAGGTCTACCGGTACAACGGGGTCCCGGTCCCCTCGCCTCGCGGCGGTCCGCCGTGCGCGTTCTGCGGCAGCCTCACGGTCGACTGGGCCGAGACCCCGCTGCCGCCCGCGGTGGAACCGCCGTCAGCCCTCGGCCCGCCGCGGCCGGTACACGCGGTGCCCTGGCCGTCCTGGCGGACCTGGCCGCGCGACGAGTGGCCGCAGCGGCGCACCGCCTTCCCGTTCCTGCTGCCGCTGCGCCCCCAGCTGCACCCCCGGACCTTCCGTTTCCCGTAGGACTTCGGTGCGTGTCTCCGCCCACGGAACATCGGCGGGCCGCCCGTTCACGGAATGCCCTCCGCCGTCCGCCCTTCGCTGACGCCCGTCGCCGACCAGCCGCGGTCAGGACGCCATCGCCACCGCCGCGTCGAGGTTCGCCATGCCCACCCGGACCTGCGTGGCGCGCGGGTCGGCGAGATTTTCGAAGATCCGCAACGCCCTGCTCCATGCCTGGTGGGCGGCAGCCGGATCGGAGAGCTGGAGGTAGATCTGTCCCAGCAGGGCGAGGACGCGCGCGCTGGTGTGACGGTCGCCGATCTCGCAGCAGACCGCCAGCGAGCGGCGGCACGAGGTGGCCGCGTCCTCGTGGCTTCCGTAGGCCAGGTAGTCCTCGGCCAGGCCGAGGTGCGCCAGCCCCACTCCCCACAGGTCACCGAGGTCCGCCAGGATGGCGGCGCTGCCGCGGTGGCAGGCGACCGCCCGTTCGGGGTGGTGCAGCCTGCGCAGGGCCCGCCCCCGCTCGATCTGGGTCAGGGCGTAGCCCCAGAGGTTCCCGGCCTCGGTGAAGATCTTCTCCGCGCGGCGGTGGTGGACGATCATCTGGTCCGGTCCGTGCACCTGGCCCAGGCCGAGCAGGCTGCACGCCTCACCCCACGGGTCCGCCGTCTCCTGCCGGATCGCCGTCGCCTTCTCGATCAGGTCGACGGAGCGGCCGAGCAGGCGTAGGTCGCGATAGGCGAGGCCGGCGCTCAGCAGGAGCGCGGCCTCGCCGGACCGCTCGCCCAGGTGCCTGGCGGAGACGAGGCCGATCTGGGCGGTTGTGATCCAGTCCGTCCAGCGCTTGCTGAGATGGAGATAGCCGGTCAGACCGGCCGCCAACTGCCAGGCGATGGTGTGCTCGGCCGTGCAGGCGGCGACCCGGACCGCGGTCACGAGGTTCGCGTGCTCGGCCGAAAACCAGGCCGACGCGTCCCCGTAGCTGGCGAAGCCCTCGCGGGGGAACTCGGCCACGCCCGTACCCGGGACCTGCCGACGGCCGTAGGGATGCAGCACGTCCTCGGCCGCGATCGCCGTCTGCAGATACCACCCGAGGAGCCGGGCCAGGGCCCCCTGCCGCTCGGCGTCGGTGTGCTGGGCCCGGGCCACCGTGCGCCCGAACACCCGCACGGCGGGGGGCAGCCGGTGCCGGCCCGGGGCGGGGCTCTCCAGAAGCCGCAGATCGGTCAGGATGCCCAGCTCACGCCGCACGATCTCCACCGGCCGGCGCAGCATGGCACCCGCCGCCGCCAGTGGCAGGTCGTCTCCGTCCCATCCGCTGAGCAGGCGCAGCGCCCGCGCCGGGTCCGGATCGGTGGCCGTGCGCGGTGCCGGCAGGCTCCCGTAGCGGGCGGCGACGCCCTGGCGGACCTCGGCTGCCGGGGCGTCCACGGTCGACAGGACGGGCGGTCCGGGCCGGGTGGACGCCCCGGGCGGGGCCGGTGGCGGAAGGGTGCCGGCTGGTGGCGACAGGGTGTCGGCCGGTGGCGGGAGGGTGTCGGCCGGCGGAGTCCCGGGCGTGCCCGGCGGGGGCAGGCGCGCGTGGACGTCCGCCGTGGGCAGGAGATGCGGGTCGTCGGCCAGCATCAGGCCGTGCAGGCGCTGGAGCCCGCGGCCGGGATCCACCCCGAGCTCATCCCGCAGGATCCTGCCGACACGGCGGTACGCCTCGAACGCCTCGGCCTTGCGGCCGCAGCGGTACAGGGCGCTGATCAGCAGCTCCCAGGGGTGCTCCCGGATTCTGGTCTCCTCGACGAGGCGCCGGAGACCGGGCAGGGCGATGTGGTGATCGCCCAGCATCACCTGGGCGGTCAGGGCCAGCTCCCGCAGCCGCAACCGGGCCTCGGCCAGGTGCGGTGTCTGTTCGCACCGCAGCCGCTCCACCGGCACGTCACAGAACGGGTCGCCGCGCCAGAGCGCCAGCGCCTCGCGGGCGTCGCGGCCGGCACGGGTCCAGTCCGCCCGGTCGGCGGCCTCCTGCGCCCGTCCGGCGAGATCGGCCAGCATGACCAGGTCGACCTCCAGCCCGTCCCGGAGCTCGATCACATAGCCGGGGGAACGGGTGACGAGGTGCCCACCCACCGCCGGCCCCAGCAGCCGGCGCAGCCGGCTGAGGTAGTTCTCCAGCGTCTTCTTGGCGGACGGTGGTGGCGAGCCGTCCCAGAGCAGGTCGGCTAATCGGTCCGTCGAGACGACGGTGCCCGCGTCGACCAGCAGCGCGGCCAGCACACCGCGTTGCTTCGCGGCGGAGACCGGGATCGGGCGGTCGTGCCCGTCTCGGACCTCGAGCGGGCCGAGCAGCTGGAACCGGGGGATCCCGCCGGCCTGGTCCGTTCCGGCTGTCTTCAACGGTCCTCCAGGGCGATCGGGTGATCTGACCGGGATGGATGCCCTTGGCGCGTCCCGAGGCGCCGCCGCTAGCACGGCAGGGCCTCCCAGGCCCCGGTACCCAGATCCGGCCGGCAGTGGATGTCGGACGGCCGGGAGCTGTGTCGAGGTGGTCCCCCCTCGCACGCGTCGAGACCGTCGATCGCACCCGCCGGGCAGGTGTCCGCGGGGGCCTGCGTGGCTCGGGCGGCCCAGGCGGCGAGATCCAGGGCGAACAGTGTGTCCCCGGTGCCGGCGACCTGCCTGCTGGCGGTCAGCAGCACTTCCGCCCAGGCCGCGTCATCCGCGTGCGCCCGGCCGGAGCGGGCCGCCGGTGCGCCGGCGCGCAGGCGGTGTGCCTCCAGGGCCAGCCGCATCCCGGCCGCGGCGTCGGTGGGCAGGACGGCCGTGGCGAGCCGCGCCAGCAACCCTCCGACACCGGGCGGCCCCATGCCCATCGTGGCGCCGGTCACCGTGCCCGCTGTCGTCTCGGGTGCGTCGACGGTGATGCCTTCGTACCAGGTCAGGGCGGTTCGGTCGGCCCGTGCGCGCACCAGCGCCGCGCGCAGCAGCTCGGCGCGACGGCCGTCGCCACCACAGCGGGGCACCACGCGCAGCGCGTCCTCCAGGCCGGTGGCGAGATCCGGCGGGTTCGGTGAGGAGAACCGCCGCTCCAGGACGGTCGCCGGCGCCGAGGCGCCGAGGTTGGCGGCCGCGACCGCCAACCGGGCGGCCCGGCCCTCCTCGCCGGCCCCGCGGGCCTGCCGGATGACGGCCGCCACCCGGCAGGCCCGGGCCAGGTAGCCCACGTGGGGGGAGGTACGGGGCAGGCCGGGGCCGGCCACGCCGGCCGGGCCGAAACAGCTCAGGTAGCCGCGCACGGCGCGGTCGGCGGCCGCGACCGCCATGTCCGGGTCCCCGAACGCGCCGAGGACGTCGCTGCCGAGCGCGAGGGTCCGGGCCTCATCGGGGCCGTCGGCCCCGTCGAGCACGTGGCGGGCGCGCAGCGCCGCCTGCGCATCCGCCAGCGCGGACGCGCCGCAGCCCCGCTGGGCGTGCAGGACGGCGCGCCGGGCGTACACGTCGGAGATCCACCCGCCCGCCGCCGGTACGCGCCCGGCGAGGGTCGCGTACGCCCGCTCACTGTCATCGAGTGCCCGTATGGCCTCGCCGTCACTGCCGGCCCGATGCAGCAGGGCTGCCAGATCATACAGGACGCCACCGAGCAGCTGGGCTCCGCGCACGTCCCCGGGGGACTGTGCGTGGAGTACGCGCGCCAGCCGGCCCGCGTTCGACTGGAACGTGACCGCCAGGTGCAGGTCACCGCCGCGCCCCGCGCCCCGCGCGCTCCGCAGGAGCGCCGTTATCTGTTTTTCTCGCGGCGGCCGTCTTCGTTGGTGGTTCCGAAACAACCTGGTCTGTCCTCACGTCGCCAGTCAGGGCGGGGCTCTGGAATCCCGTATCCGCGCAGCGGCGCCCGCCGCCCGCCGGCGGTGCCCACTGGCGGACAGAGGTGCCGGCCGATCCGCGGCAGGGTCCCACTTTTCCCCGCTGCCATTGCCGGTCGATTCATTGCCGTCCGTGAAATGTTTTTCTCGCCAACTCGATTAGGAGTTTGGATTGCGGGTGGAGACTTGTCAACACGCTACGTTTGGTTACATTCGGCGCGAGATCTTCCGCGCTGCCCGTCACCGTTCTTCGTCGAGATCGGCGCTGCTGTGTCCGGCGTGGCGGGCGGGAAACTGGGAAGTACGGGTTTCTCACCTGCGCGGACGGGTTCTCGTGGAAACCGCCGGCGGCCGGGAACGAATCCGGTTGTTCCGGCGGGATCACGTGTCCGGCGAATCAGGCCGTCACAATCGGTCGCGGTGCCGGAGTGAGGTCGGCCGGTGCCGTGGCGAAGCCGGCCGGGGCCGGCGGGGCCGGCGGGGCCAGGATCGTCGCGAGCGCGCGGCGCGCGGTGGCGACGAGGTGCTCCGTGCCTGGAAGGCAGTCGGCCAGCGACGCCTCCAGAAGATCCAGGTCCTTCGTCAACAGCGCCACGAACGCGTCGGGGGGAGGGCCGCCGTGCCCACCGATGGGCGGGCCGCCCGGGATGGGGAGCGATCGTGCGTTCGCGCTGCACTCCTGCAGTGCCACCCGCACCCCGTCCGGGTCGAGGCCCAGCGTGCCCGCCGCCCGAAGCGCCTCGGCGGCGGCGCTGCGGTGCACGATGAACAGCGCGTTGTTCACCAGCTTCGTGAGCTGGGCGCTGCCCACGTCACCCGTGTACACCACGGTTCTCCCGAACAGCTCGAAGACAGGCGCGCACCTGTCCACATCCCGCCGGTCGCCGCCGGCCAGGACCACGAGCTGACGGCCCGACTCGTCGGGCGCACCGTTGCTGACCGGGGCGTCGAGGACTGTAATGCCACGTCCGCGGGCCCGGGCGGCGAGATCGACGCAGGTCCGGGGCGAACAGGTGCTGTGGATGACGACGAGGCCGCCCGACCGCATCGTCTCCAGCAGCCCTCCCGGCCCCGCCACGACCGTCCGGACGTCCTCGTCGGAGTAGACGCACACGCTCGCGACGGTGACGCGGCGGCCCAGCTCCGCCAGCGTCCCCGCGACGCTCATCCCGGCGGGCCGGAACTGCTCGACGCGGTCCGTCTGCGTGTCGTACACGACGAGGTGCCGGCCGGCGGAGGCACAGCGCCTGACTATCTGGGAACCCTGATGCCCGAGGCCGACGAAGCCGTAGGTCTCGTCAGCCAGGGACGGGTCTCCCTGCGGGGCGGCCAGCATCGCGTGCGTTCTCCTCAGCGGTGGAAGGGTTCGGTCGGCGGCGGTCAGCCGGCGGCGGTCAGCGCGAGTCGTCCTGGAACAGGACGTCCCGCAGCGTCTCGGCGGCCCGCGCGGGGATGTGCCTGCTCACCTCGTCGAGAACGTCCCGCAGGTCCGCCACCGACAGGTCCGTCGATTCGAGGGCCGAGCGGACGTGGTGGCGCAGTGCGTGGAACGTCTGCGTGGTCGCGCAGACGCCGATCGAGATCAGTCGTCGCTCCCGTACCGTCAGGTGCGGCCGTCGCCACACCTGCCCGAACACGAACCCGAGCATCCCGGCCTGGACGAACGGCGTGTCCCGGCGCGGGGCCTCGAGCAGGTTCACCGTGCGGAAGGCGTCCTCGCCCGCCCGCAGCCGTGTCTCCCAGCTCTCCGGGCCCAGCGACGCGGTGTCGAGCAGCGGCCAGGGCGTGATCTCCTCGCCTCGCTCGGACCGCAGCCGGGCCCACTGGCGCCGGATGACGGCCTCGGCCTCCGAGCCCCGCGGCCAGCCGGCGTACACGGCGTACTGCAGTACGAACTCCTGCAGTTCCGCCAGGGTGATCTCGTCCCGGTCGAGTACCTCGAGCACCCGCTCGGCGAGCGTGTCGGCGGAGCCGGCCGAGGCGAGGCACACCAGCTCGACCCAGCGGCGGCCCTTCGTGTCGAGGCCCTGGCGATCCGTTCCTGTGATGGTCATGTCCGTCCCCTCTGTCGACGACTGCGGGGCGTGCGCCGCCCCGTCCCGGCTCCCGCCGGCCGGCCCGCGTCCGGCCGGCCGGCGGGGACAGCGCACGGGGGCTAGCCGGACGAGGCCGCGACCAGTGGCGCCGGGCGGTCGGCGATCTCCAGGGCGACGGGGCGGTTCGCCTCCGGCACCGGCATCGGTTCGGTCCGCTCACGGAACGCCCGCTTGAGCGTCTTGCCGGTTACCCCGATCGGGAACTCGTCCCACGGCACGATCTCCACGGCCACCAGGTGTTCGGCCGGGGTCAACAGCGCGTTCAGCTCGTCGCGCAGCTCCCGTGCGGTGGTCGAGGCGCCGGACCGCACCGCCACCGCCGCGGCGGGCAGCTGGCTCCCGTCGGGCTGACGGGCGGCGTAGACGCAGGCGTCGAAGACCGCCGGGTGCCGGTGGACGCGTTCCTCGATGGGAAGGCTGTAGACCTCTCCCACCCGCGTGCGGATGACGTCGACCTCCCGGTCGAGCTGGACCACGTGGCCGCCCGACCAGCGGGCCACGTCGCCGGTGAAGAACCAGCCGTCGCGGACGGCCTCGTAGGTGAGCGAGTGGTTGTTCCAGTAGGCCTCGAACAGCGTCCTCCCGCGGACCTCGAGCCGGCCCACCTCTCCGCGCGGGACCACCCTGCCGTCCCGGGCGATGCGGACCCGGGGCCCGAAGGGGGTGGAGTGCCGCCGGCCGATCCGGCGCTCGTAGCGACGGGTGAACCGGCTGTAGTAGCGCAGCACCGACGGGGTGCCGACCTCGCTCGAGCCCTGCGCGTCCAGGTAGACCGAGCCCCCCATCGGCAGGCCCAGCCGGCGGAACGTGCCGCCGACCCGGACGCAGGGCCTGATCATCTCCTCGTGCGCGGCGTCGGCCGTACTCGCCCAGAACCGCATGGCGCGCAGGTCGTGCGCCGCGAGCGGGACCTCCTTGAGCTGGGTGTAGGTGATCGGAAAGCCGAAGAAACCGGTGTAGCGGCCGCTGGCCAGCTCCTGGACGGCCCGCGGCGCGTCGAAGTCGAGGCCGGTCGCCCGCGTCCAGTGGGTCCGCACACCCAGCAGGAGCAGACTGTGGAAGGTCATGATGACCGCTTGGTGGTTGTTGGGCACCGCGAAGTAGCCCTTGTCCCGCCGTGGCGAGACGTGGACGTAGCACAGCCACCCGCGGATGGCGCGGGCCTGCGGCCCGTTGCGCAGGATCACCGCCTTGGGGAACCCGGTGGTGCCGGAGGTGTGGACCAGGTAGAGCGGTTCCCGCCGGCCGCGGCGGACGGCGGGGGCGGGCCGCTCGACCGCCGCGAGCAGCTCCTCGATCCAGTGGACGGCCGGCACCCCGGCGCGTTCCAGCGCGGCGGACAGCTCCCGGACGTCTGTCTCCGGGGTGTCGCCGACCCGCCCGACCAGGACGACCGTGTCGACCCCGTCCGGAGCGCCGCCCTCGCGCAGGACGCGCAGCAGCGTCGGGACGTCGGCCAGCAGGATCCGGGCGTTGACGTTGAGCAGGTAGGGCGCGACCTTGTCGGCGGCGAAGGCGCCGTTCATGGGGCAGGCGACCCCGCCTGCGCGCACCACCCCGAGATGAAGGAGGTGGATGTCGAAGTGGTTCCGCTTGAGGATGACAACCCGTTGGCCGTGGCGCAGACCGAGGGCGGACAGGGCCGCGGCGACGCGGCCGGCCGTGGTCTGGACGTCCCGTGCCGTCCAGCTGTCCGGGCCGGGCCCGTCCGTGCCACCGGGCTGGGGCACGGACCACGAGCACGGCTCGTCGCTGGTGAAGAGAACCCGGCCGCGATGGCGGCGGGCCGCCCGGTCGGGGATCCGCTCCAGCGATATCGGTCCCAGCGCGAGTCGCAGCCGTCGGGGTAGCGCGACCGACGTGCAGACGAACGCCGTGTAGGCGGCGAGGACTCCCAGGACCACGACTAAGGCGACGATCATCGGCGCTCCTGACGGCCGGAGGGTGAGACGACGAAGCGGTGTTTGTGTGAGGTGGTTTGGTGGCGCAAGGTGGCCAAATGGGTGCCATGTGGCCATGTGGCCATGTGGCGGGTGGTGGCGCGGCGGCGTTGGTGCGGTGGTCAGGAGACCTGCTGGACGGGACGCCGGTTCGGGAGCGACGCGGCGATGCCGTCCCACAGCGCCGCGCGGGCCCGCAGGCAGTCCCGCACCACGGCCGCGCACTCCCGCCACCGCTCCCGGTCGTCGCCGGCGAGGGCCACGAGCATCTCCATCGCCATGGGGGTGTGCTGCTCCCCGTCGACGGCCACATGCCGGGACAGGTAGTCCCGGAAGGCCGAGAAGTCGACGTCGCCGTCGAGGACCTGGGTGAACATCTCCGGTATCAGGTCCTCGCGCCCGAAGGCGAACGCGGCGGCCAGAGAGTGCAGCGGCGCGGAGCCCAGCAGGTCCCAGGTGAGGCGTACGAACCGCGCGGCCGGCGCCGGCACCCGCGCGCGGGAGACCGCCTCCGGCACGGGGGTACCGGCGGCCAGTTCGGCGAGGAATCGCTCGATGGGCCCGGTGTCCGCCCCGGCCTCCGCCATCGCCTGGAGATACAGCTCGAAATGGCTGATGTAGGAGTCGCCGTACTCGTCGCTCTCCTCGACGAGGACGATCTCGTTGATCAGGCGGCGGCAGTTCCGGTGCGGGGTCGGCACCCACGGCACGTCGACACACGTGAGCCTGCGTTGCAGGGTCTTCAGCAGGGACATGAAATCCCAGACCGCGAACACGTGGCTGGTCATGAAGGTCGTGACGTCGTCCGGCGTCACCAGGCGGCCGTACACGGCATGCGTGAGAACGTCGTCCCGGGCCGGGGTTATCTCCTCCTTGAGCCACCGGACCGACGGATGGGCGCCACCCCAGGAATAGCGACTCGGCACGGGTCATCCACCTTTCGACGGCCTGAGGAACCGGCCGTCCGCGGACGTCCGTCGACCGGACGGCCCGTGGGGGACCGGTGGGAGCAGGTTTCCCGTCTCCGGTAGCGCACCGGTAGCGTGCCGGCAGCTTCCTGCCGCTACTTGGCATGGGGCCGGGGCGGCCGGCGCGGGCGCATGGGCGCCGCGCCGACCGCCCCGGTTCGGACGGCACCGTCAGGGCCGCTGCTTCGGGTCCTCCCCGGAAGGCGGGTAGCCCTCGCGGTAGCGGCGCCCGTCCGGTGCGTAGCGGACGGGCGCGGCCAGCGCCGCCTCGCCGTGACGCCGCCGGTCGGCCAGGTGATCCCGGACGACGAAGACCAGCGGCACGGCGAACATGACGGCGAGCAGGGCGACCGCGATCAGCAGGCGGCCCCATTCGAACTCGGGATTCATACGGCTCCTGGAACGTCCAGAGGAGCCGCTCCACGGTCCGGTGACACGGACGCGTAGCAGGACGCGTTCAGTGGGCTACGTGGCTGTTCAGCGGGTTACGTGGCTGTTCAGCATGCTGCGACGCGGGTGTCAGCGGGCGTGGAGTCCGCTCCCCTCGGGGCAGTCGGTCGCGTCACGCGTAGGCGGGCGCCCTCGGCGGCGCGCGCGGGCCGGGGCCGCCGCGATGCTCGAACGGGGTGCGCCCGGCGGAACCCCGGCCCGGCACCAGCCAGGCGGCACCCACCGCGAGAACACCCAGCGCGGCGCCCAGCGCGAGGAGCTGGTGGTCCGAGCGCTGCTGCTGGCCGACCATCGGCGGCCGGCCGTCGAACCAGGCACGTCCGAGATCCGTGGGGATCGGCGCGGCCGCGGTCGAGGCGCTCGACAGGGTGCCCGGGGACGCTGACGTGCTCGGGGACGCCGGCCCCTCGGCTGTCACGGCCGCCGGGGCGATCGCGGCGATGTCCGCCGACCAGCCCGCCCCTGCCGCGGCCTGGCTCAGAGCGTTCGGCGTGGCGCCGACCAGCCCGAGCACCGCCAGCAACGCCGCCCAGAGCAGCGAGGCGCGGACGGAACGGCGGGCCGGCATCAGCCGAGGGTAGCCGCCGGCGCTCACGGCCGGCCCGGGCGCGGTGGTCGTCCGCCCGCGGGCTCGGCGCGCAGCAGCCTGGTCACCGAGCCGTACCGCCGGGCGACGTCCGACTCCTCGGGGAAGTACTGCACGAGCCCGGCCCGGGTGCTCCCACCGGGCCCGGTGGGAGCACGGTCGGACAGGTCGACCGGCTGGTCGCGGCGCCGGTCCGCGGCCCGCAGCACCGCACGTGCCTCGCGTTCGGTGAGCCAGGTGATCCGGCGCCCGCCCGCGTTCGGACCCGCCCGCGGCCGCAGCAGCACGGCGGCTCCGGGCTGGGGCTCGACCTCGCCACCGCCGGACCCCGACGCCGCGAGCTCCGGATGGGCGAGCAGGAGATCACACGGGTCGATCGCGACGATGCGGGCCCGGCCCCCGGTCGCCCCGACCGGTACGTCCCGGGCGAGGGCCAGGGCGGTGAGCACGGCCTCAGCCTCCTCCGGCCGGACCCACCCGGCATGGCGGTATCCGTCCGGGACGGCGTCCCCCGCTCCGACAGGCGGCCCCGTTCTGCTCGGTCCCGGGTGCGCTGGTCCGGTGGCGGTGCTCTCCCCGGGCGGCTCGGGCCGCTGGTACGGCACCCCGGGCGGGACGCCCGGGGTGCCGAGATCCGCGATGCCCGAGCCCCCCGGGCCCGTTGAATCAGGCGGGGTACCGGCGCCGGCCGGCCGGAGCGGGGCGGTGGGCGCGTCCGGGGATCCGGCGTTCGGCTGGGTGTCCGGCGCGATCCGCGCCGTCGGGACCGTCGGGGCGAGCGGCGTCCAGCGCATCTCCTCGGCTGGGTCTGGCGGCGTGGGGCTCGCCGGTGCCGGGCGGATGCCCATCTGGTCGAGACGCTGCCACAGCCCGTCGAGGGTGCGGGCGGGGTGCCGGTAGAACTCCGAGCCCCTGATCCGCCAGAAGGTCCAGCCGAGCCGCTCGAGAATGCGCTGGCGGCGCAGGTCGGCCTCCCACTGCTCCGGGCCGTGGTAGCGGTCCCCGTCGCACTCGACGGCGATCCGGGCGCTTTCGCCCTCGATCACCAGGTCGATGCGGAAGCGCCCCACCGGATGCTGCGGGCGCACCCGGAACCCCCGGGCGAGGATCTCGCGCAGCACCGCCCGCTCGAACTCGCTCTCGCACAGGTCCTGCAGCCGCGCCACCTCGTCGGGGGCCCGGGCGGCGTACATGTACTCGATGAGCTGGCGGCGCACGTCGTCGTCGCGCAGCGTCTCCGCGGCCACGGTGTGGAAGACCCAGAGCTGGTCACGGGCCCGGCTCGCGGCCACGTTGACCCGCTGCATGTCGCGCCGCCGGGTGGCCGCCGAGCGGTTGTCGTCGGCGACCACGGACACGAAGATGACGTCCCGCTCGTCCCCCTGGAACTGGTACGGGTCGCCCACCCGGATCCGGCGGCGGACGTACTCCTCCTCCCCGAGCTTCTCGACCAGGCTGTGCTCGATCAGCCGGGGCTGGCCCGCGCCGAGCAGGGTGACGACGCCGAACGTCATCCCGTCGTAGGCCGGGTCGGCACAGCAGTCGACGATCTGGTCGACGACGGCGGCCGCCTCCACCGCGTTGGCGTCGCCGAACCTGCCCGGTGCCCGCCCGCCGCCGGCCACCCGGACCGGCCGCAGTGCCGGGCCGACCGTGACCTCGGGCGTCTCCCGCAGCGGCAGGATCTGGTGGTCGTAGAACCGGTTGGAGAAGCCGATGATCTCCGGCAGGCAGCGGAAGTGCTCCTTGAGCACCACGGTGCGCGGGAACACCCGCGTCGCGGTGTCGTAGAGGCTCGCCTCGACGTCGAGCAGCGAGCGGTGCGCGACGTCGGGCAGGTGGTCCTCGATCAGGGCGAAGACCCGGTCGCGGGAGATGCCGACGGCCGACGGGCTGGTCTGCTGGTCGTCGCCGACGACGACCGCCTTGCGGCCCAGGCTGAGCACGCCGAGCGAGAGCACGTCGCACTGGCTGGACTCGTCGACGATCACGACGTCGAACGGGTCGTTCACCCGGGGGTCGAAGCTCTCCATCACCCGGTGGATCGGCATGATCCAGATTGGGACGGCGCCCATCGCCTCGGTCATGTGGCCGCGCGCCTCGGCCCGCCAACGCCCCGCGAACCGGCCCGTCCCCTTGCCGATGCGGCTCAGCGCCTGCACCCACCCGGTGAGGGCCTGCCGCTGCTCCGGCCCGAGATTGTTCGCCAGCGCGAGACGGGCGGAGCGGCGGGCAACCTCGAGGACGAGTCGGCGGACGCTCTCGGTGGCATCGTCGAGACGCCGCTGCAATGCCGGGACGTCGGCGCCGGAATGGAGGTCGTCGAGCCAGGTCTCGGCCTGCCGCCACCGCCACAGCCCGGCGAGCTGTTCCGGATCACCGCAGGTGGTGGGATCGCCTAGGTCGGCGAGGATGAGCCCGGCCCAGCGGGGGGCCACGGTGGCGAGCCGCTCCGCCAGCTCGGCGCGCCGGTGGGCCGCCGGGCGCAGCGCACGCAGCCGCGCCGACTCCTCCAGCGCCCGCGCCCAGGCGTCGAGATCCCGACTCCGCAGCGCGTCGGTCAGCTCCGACCACAGCACACTCGCCTCGGGCGTGTGCCGGCCGATCCGCAGCAGCTCGGCCAGGTCGGCGAGCTCGGTCTCGGCCGCGCGCTGGGCTATCCGTGCCCCGGCGAGCTCGAGCAGTTCGGCGTGACGGAGCAGGTCCGAGGACGTCGGGCGGACGGGCAGTGCCGGGAAGAGCGCTCGCAGCCGGCCGGCCAGCGCCGGGCCGGGGCCGGAGTCCCAGGTGAGCGCGGCCGCCATCGCGGAGCTCACCGCGTCGAGCGCGGGCAGCGCGGCGAACACCCCGGCCTCGCCGCCGCCCCCGGGCCCCTCGGCCAGGGGAGGCGCGCCGAGCTGGACGGCCATGTCCGCATGACGGGTGAGCGCCGCGGCGGACCGCACCCGCCCCTCGATCACCGCGGCCGCGATGTCGAGGTCGGCGACCGTCTTCGCCGGATAGCCGTCGACGATCAGCCGCTCGGCGAACTCCCGCAGCTCCCGCCCACCGAACCGGGGCAGGCCGCGCCCGCCGGCGAGGCGCTCGCGCAGCTCGCCGAGCAGCCGGAGCTGGTCACGGGGGTCACCGCCCGGCACCTGCGCGGTGTGCCCGAACACCCGGACGCGCAGGGCGTGCAGCGCGGTGACGGCCGCCGCGAGCTCGGCCGCCTGGCCGCGCCAGAAGTCGGCCAGGCGGGGCGAGGAGGCGCACTGGTCGCGCAGGGCCACCAGCCACGGCTCCTCGACCGCGCGCAGCGCCGCGACGCCGGCCAGGGTCTCGGCGCGCAGCTGGGCGAGCCCAGCCTCGCCCAGCTGATCGACCGCGATGGCGGTGAGCCCGGCGCGCTCCGCCTCGGCCACGCCGGAGCCCAGCTCGTCCAACCGCTGGAACAGCGCGGACAGCGGCGTGGCGCCCGGCAGCGCCGTCGGGTCCGGCAGCGGCCGGCCCGCGGCCGCTGCCTCCTCGGGGGAGATCTGCCGGGCCAGCGCGACCAGGTCGACCAGCTCGCCCGGCCGCAGGGGCGGTGGCGCCACCGGGTCGAGCCGGTCGGGGACGAGCCCGAGTTCGTGCTCGTTGCGCGCGAGCCACTCGGAGACGTCCGCCGCCCGGGCCCGGCCGTGTGGCAGCTCGAACTCGTGCTCCTCGCCGCGCAGCAGCTCCACCAGCTCGAGCTCCAGCGCGCGGGTGCGGGAACGCACCGCGTCCAGCTCGGCGGCGAGCCCGGCGACCTGACGGGTCTCGGCGCGCAGGTCGACATCGGCGACGGCGGCCTGGATCTCCACCACCGAGGCGCGCAGCTCCTCGATGTCGGCCTGGCTGGAACCGAGAACGGCGACCGAGAGGTGCCGCAGCTCGGCGGGGATCTTCTCCCGCAGGACCACCAGCGCCTGTTCGTCCTGCGCGGTCACGAGCACGCGGCGCCCGTGCGCCACCAGGTGACACACCAGGTTGGCGATCGTGTGGCTCTTGCCCGTGCCCGGCGGGCCCTGCACGGTGACGCCACGGGACGTCGCCAGCTGGGTCGCCACCCGCTCCTGGTCATCGTTGGTCGGCAGCGGCATGAGCAGCCGCGCCCCTGTCGCCGCCCAGCCGTCGTCGGCTCCGCCGCCGATCGGATCCGGGTTCCCGCCACCGGCGAACTCGCCGCGGGCCTCCTCGAGTGCCTCGGTGACCAGCGCGTCCGGCGCGACGACGGCGGCGACCGCCTCGGGCAGGAAGTCGAGCTCGGCCATCGCCTCGCGTAGCTCGCTGTAGAAACGCGCGCCGGTGGCGGGCCGCGGCCGCAGGAACAGCGCCCACGTGTCGACGACACGGGCGTCCGGCCCGGGGGGCGGCAGGTCCGGCCCGGGCAGGACGGCGGCGTCCAGACCGAGCGGCGCGACCAGCTGATCGTGGATCTCGGCGAGCTCGGCCGGATCCCACACGTCCGGCGGGTCCGCGCGCAGCCGGTCGCGCAGGCCGGGCAGCGACCGGAGTTCCGGTGCCTCCAGCCCCCGCACCGGATCGGTCTCCAGCACGGTCGAACCGTCCGGCGACACCCGGATGAGGCCGGTGTCCTGGTCGACCTCCACCTGCACGGGGGTCACCAGCAGGGGGTGTTCGACGATTACCTGCTCGCCACCGGCCGCGGCCGGCTGCCAGCTCAGCACCGAGTGGCCCCAGACGAGCTGCAGCCCGGCGGTGTCGGCGGCATGCCGCAACCGCAGGTCGAACAGCCTCTCGTAGAGCTGCCGGGCGGCGTGGGCCGCCCGGGCCGGCGCCGCCCAGGGCTGCCAGGAGTCGTGAACCCACCGGGCATGGGCGCGGGTGACGGCGGCGGGATCCTCACCGCGCCCGGCCGCCCGCTCGGGCAGATCGACCGGCAGCGCCGGTGGCGCGTCCGGCAGCACCTCCACCCCGCCGATGTAGGGATACAGCTCCCGGGGGACCCGTGGCGGCTCCGGGGCGGCGACCTTGCCGACCTCCAGCCAGCTCGCCCGCGTCTCGCCGGGGCCGAGCCGCACGGCCGCGTGCACCGGCACGTCACGCGGCAGCACCGGCACCGGCGTGTACTCGGCCAGGCGGCGGCGCGGCGCACCGCGCAGGTCTGTGGCGAGCGCGGCCAGGTAGTCGAGCAGGCGGAGCGAACGGCTCTTGACCAGGTCGAGGGCGGACATCGGACTCCTCCGGCGGGTGGGTCAGGTGGCGCGGAGCGCCCCGTCCGCCCGCACGGGCCGGGCTGGCGGGACACCGCGACGATACGGCGCCGCACCGACAGAACCGTCGCGCAGGCCGCCGCCGGGTCGGATGCGCACGGCGACCTGCCCACATATGCTCCGCGGGTGCTCGCCCGCCTGATCGGCCTGATCGCCGCCCGATGACCGGCTACCTGCGCGACGCCGACGAGATCTACCGCCTGTCGTTCGCGACGATCCGGGCCGAGGCGGACCTGACCGGCCTGCCCGCCGGCCTCGCCCACGTCGTCGTACGCATGATCCACTCCTGCGGGATGGTCGATCTCGTCCGTGACATCGCGTTCTCTCCCGGGGTGGCCGCCGCGGCGCGGGCCGCACTCGTCGGCGGTGCGCCGGTGCTCTGCGACACGGCGATGGTCGCCGCCGGGGTGATCCGCCGCCGGCTGCCCGCGGACAACCCCGTCATCTGCACGCTCTCGGACCCGCGGGTCCCGGAGCTCGCCCGGCACTCGGGAACCACCCGCACCGCCGCCGCGGTGGAGCTGTGGCGCGGCCGCCTCGACGGCGCGGTGGTCGTCGTCGGCAACGCCCCGACCGCGCTGTTCCGCCTGCTCGAACTGGTCGAGGACGGAGCCGGCCGGCCGGCCGCCGTCGTCGGGGTGCCGGTCGGTTTCGTCGGGGCGGCGGAGTCCAAGCAGGCCCTGGCCGCCCACCCGAGCGGGCTCGAGCACCTCGTGGTGCGCGGCCGGCGCGGCGGCAGCGCGATGGCCGCGGCGGCCGTGAACGCCCTCGCCCGCGACGCGGACTGACCGGACCGGTGGAGACGGAACCGGCCCCTGATCCGGTACCGGGGGCGGAAGGCGCGCCCACGCCCGCATCCGCGCCGGGACTGGAATCGCGAGGTGCGTCCGCGCCGGGGACCGCCGGCGAGCGGTCGGGCCGGCGGTCCGGCGCCGACCGCGGCACGCTGAGGTACGGCTGGACCACCGGCGCCTGCGCGACGGCGGCGGCGACGGCCGCCTATACCGCCCTGCTGACCGGCGAGTTCCCCGATCCGGTGACCATCACCCTGCCTGGCGGGGCCCGGCCCGCGTTCGCGCTGGCCCGTGAGTGGCTCGGGCCCGACTCGGCCACCGCGGCCGTGATCAAGGACGCTGGGGACGACCCCGACGTCACGCACGGCGCCGTCGTGACGGCGTCCATCCGCCGCGGATCGCCGGGAACCGGCGTGGTGTTCCGCGCCGGTGTGGGAGTGGGCACGGTGACCAGGCCGGGCCTACCGCTGGCGGTGGGGGAGCCGGCGATCAACCCGGTTCCGCGCCGGATGATGCGCGCCGCCGTCGCCGAAGTCGCCGCGGCACACGGCGACGGCCCCGCGCACACCGCCGGAACCACGGCCAGGGCCAGTACCGCCGCCGTCGTCGACGTCGAGATCGAGATCGGTGTGGACGGCGGAGCGGAGCTGGCGACCCGAACCTGGAACCCGCGGCTGGGAATCCTCGGGGGGCTGTCGATTCTCGGCACCACCGGAATAGTCGTCCCCTATTCCTGCTCCGCGTGGATAGACAGCATTCGCCGTGGCATCGACGTTGCCCGTGCGGCCGGGCACCGGCATGTGGCCGCGTGCACCGGCAGCACCTCGGAGCAGGTCGCCCGCGACCGGTACGGGCTTCCCGACGAAGCCCTGCTCGACATGGGTGACTTCGCCGGCGCCGTGCTCAAGTACCTGCGGCGTCATCCGATCCCGCGACTGACGGTCGTCGGCGGGGTCGGCAAGCTGGCGAAACTCGCCGCCGGACACCTCGACCTGCACTCCGGCCGCTCGCAGGTCGACCTCGCCGGCCTCGCCGCGCTCGCCCGCTCCGCCGGAGCGGGCGCGGATCTTCAGGCCGCGATCCTCGGAGCCAACACCGCTCTCGGTGCGCTGCGGATCTGTGCCGACGCGGGGATAGCTCTCGGTGATCTCATCGCCGCCGGCGCGCGTAGGACCGCCTGCGAGGTCCTGCGCGAGGCGCCGGTGACGGTCGACGCCCTCGTCATCGACCGGGTCGGAGTGGTGGTGGGGTATTCGGACGGGACCTGCTGACCGGGGGCCGAAACCAGATTGACCGGCACCGAAACCAGATTGCTGCCCGCGGCGGATTCCGCCGGAATTCGCCGCGGGCGGATGGCTGGACCGTCGGCTATGCGGCGACGAGGTGAACGGCGGCCGCGTGATGGCACGGCTTTCCGTGCAGCCCCGCGACGCAGGTGCAGTGCCCGGTGACGGCGGTTCGATAGGTGGCGCCGCGATGGCCGACGGTGAGCCAGACCCGGCGACCGCGCAGTGGGGTGAGGCCGCCGAGTTCGAGCAGCTCGAGAGCATCCTCGAGCTGCCGGTCGGAGTAGCCGGTGAGGGTCGGCGCGGTGTGGCGGATGTGGCGCGTGCACCCGGGCCCGAGCCCCACGGCGACGCTGAGCGGGCTGGTGAGCGCGCGGCCGCAACGCAGGCACGGGGTGGGCGTGGCCACGGGGGTGGGGGTGATGGGAACGGTCATGTCGGCTCCCCTCGAAGTGCGTATCCCAATGATATCTTCCGGCGCCGCGCTCGGTGGGAATTCCCGGAATCGTCCACCATGATTTCCTGGCCCGCGCCGGCCGTGCGTCCCGCTCGTTGGAAGAAGGTCGGCCGGGGGAACGGGGGAACCGAGAATGCGGTCGGGTGGAGTTATTTCTGTGTCGTATGAGTGATTGTCGGGCCGCGTCGAGCCCGCCGCGTGAATCCCGGGGCGCGAGGTCGCCCCCGACAATCGCCGGCGGCGCCGGGAGCGGATGGGCCTGGGCCGGGCGTCCGGAGCTCTGCCCCGCGCGGGCAGAATCCCCCGAGTGGTGCCGCATCCGCGAAGGCCGGCCCTGCTGTGACGCGCGCCGGGCGGGGCGGGTATCTCGAGCGGACCACGGTCGGACAGCGGGCCACTGACGGACCTGGGTGGTGAGGGGGACGGACACGGTGGGTACCGGCGAACCCGGCGGCGGGGCCGGCGTGGTCACTGGAGAGCTGCTTGAGCTCGCCGGGGTGCTTACCGACGTCCTGGCCGCGTACGACCTGGGGCCGGCCCCGGTGCCGGTCCTGGTCAACATCTCCGAGAACATGACGTACCGGATCGACGACGTCGCCGGGAACCGTCGCTGGGCGCTGCGGCTGCACAGGCCGGGCTACCACGATGCCGCGGAGATCGTCGCCGAGCTGGCCTGGGTGGCGGCGCTTCGGGCCGAGGGAGTGGTCGCCACGCCACCCGTGGTGGCGAACCGGTTCGGATCTGTGGTGACCACGGTCCGGTCGGGGGATGCGATCCGGCACGCGGTGCTGTTCGAGTGGGTCGACGGGGTCTCGCCCGAGCTCGGTGACACCGCCGGGCTGATCTCCTCGTTCGGTCTCCTCGGGGACATCGCCGGCCGGATGCACGACCACGCCGCCCGCTGGTCGCGGCCCGCCGGGTTCAGCCGTTTCGCCTGGTCCTGGCACGCGACGCTCGGGCCGGGGGCGCGCTGGGGGAGCTGGCGCGCCGGGGTGGCGGCGGTGCTGCCCGGCGAGGCGGAGCGCGTGGTCACGATGCTCGAACCGGCCGCGGCGGAGGTGGAGCGTGGGCTCGCCGCCTATGGCCGTGGGTCGGACCGCTTCGGGCTGATCCACGCGGACATGCGCCTGGCCAACCTGCTCGTGGCCCGGCCGGCCATGCCCCGAGCCCCTGGCCTGGTTGGCGAGATCCCGGCCGCCGACCGTGCGGCCGCCGGGCGGTCCGGTGCGGTGATCCACGTGATCGACTTCGACGACTGCGGCTTCGGCTGGTACCTCTACGACCTCGCCGCGGCGCTGTCGTTCATCGAGCACAGCCCTGCCCTGCCGGCGCTGGTCGCGGCCTGGCTGGAGGCCTACCGAGCCCACCGCCCGCTCGGGCCAGCGGACCTCGCGGTCGTGCCGACGCTCGTTCTGCTGCGCCGGCTGCTGCTCGTCGCCTGGCTGGGTACCCACCCGCACTCCGACGCCGTCCCCGATGCCGCCGCGTACGCCCGGGACACCGCCGCGCTCGCCGACCGCTACCTCGCCCGCACCCTGCTGCCGGACCTCGCGCACCACTCCCGTCCGTAGCTCCGTTCGTTGCAGCGCGGCGGGTGGGTGAGTCCTGGGTGTCACCGGGCCGCCGCGGTTGTCCAGCGGGGGCTGTCGGGGGGCGTCGCGTCCCGGGGCGACGGGAATGGATGGTGGTGGGAAGGAATGGATGGTGGTGGGAAGGCAGTGGGCTGGTGCGGCCGGGGCCGGCCGGGAGCGCCGTCGGCCGGGCTCTGGCGGGGAACACCGCGGGGCGTCGGCGGGACGTCGGTGGGATTTCGGTCCTCGTCCCGTGGGGGGCGGGGGCCTGTCCGGAGGTCGTCCCGGGTATGTCCGCGAGGTGTCGGTTGCGCATCATCCACCTTGCGCGGTGGTGATCGGTTGGTGTCCGCCGCGCGATGACCGGGTTGCCCAGCCGACGTCGCCGGTGGGCGAGTCGTCCGGACCGGTACGCTCGGTCCGAGAAACCGGAAGGGAGCTGGGGCGATCGTGGTCCGATCCAGTCGGGCGTCGGGGGACCGTAGCGGTGTCGGGATCGGGGGGCCGTGAACGAGCCGCTGACCGTTGACGGCGCCGAGTTGGATGTCCGCAAGCTCGGCCCGTGCCGGATCGACTCGCCGCTGCTCCCGTTGCTAGGTGCGCGGCCGACGACCCAGCACTACATCGACGAGGGCGACAAGGTCCTCTTCGACGACACCGTTTCGATGATCTCCGCGCGGAAGGTGCCGCTGGACGAGCTGCCGGGCTTCGAGCCCGCCGGGCCGCGCCGCAAGATCTACTTCGACCCGTCCAAGACCCGGGTGGGGATCGTGACCTGCGGGGGGCTCTGCCCCGGTCTGAACAACGTCATCCGCGGGCTGGTGCTCGAGCTGACCAACCACTACGGCGTGAACCGGATCTTCGGATTCCGGCACGGCTACCAGGGTTTCATCGCCAAGTACGGGCACAGCGTCGTCGACCTCACCCCGGAGTGGGTGGCGAACATCGACGAGGACGGCGGCACGATCCTCGGCACCTCCCGCGGCCAACAGGACCCGGCAGAGATCGTCGACTGCCTTTCCCGGATGAACATCAACATCCTGTTCGTGATCGGCGGTGACGGCACGCTGCGCGGTGCGCGGGCGATCGCCGGCATCGTCGCCGAGCGCGGGGAGAAGATCGCGGTCGTCGGCATCCCGAAGACGATCGACAACGACATCCCCTACATCGACCAGAGCTTCGGGTTCCAGACCGCGTTCGCGAAGGCCGCCGAGTCGATCCGCGCCGCGTACGCCGAGGCGACCTCGGCTCCCGGCGGGGTGGGCATTGTCCGGCTGATGGGCCGCCACTCCGGCTTCATCGCCTGTTACGCGGTGCTGGCCAAGAGCGACGCGGACATCGTGCTCATCCCGGAGCTGCCCTTCACCCTGGAGGGGGAGCGGGGCCTGCTCGCCTACATCCGTCAGCGGGTCGAGAAGCGGGGTCATGCCGTCGTCGTCGTGGCGGAGGGCGCCGGGCAGGACCTGGTCGCCGGCCTGCCCGAGTCGTCCGACGCCTCGGGGAACCGCAAGCTCTACGACATCGGCCCGGAGCTCTCCCGGCGGATCACCGAGGATTTCGCCGCCCGCGGTGCCGAGCTCAACCTGAAGTACATCGACCCGAGCTACCACATCCGCAGCGTGGCGGCGAACCCGTACGACAACGTCTACACGATCCGGCTGGCGCACGCGGCGGTCCACGCCGCGATGTCCGGGCGCACGGAGATGGTCGTCGGGCGCTGGCGCCGCCGGTTCATCCACATCCCGATCGCGCTCGCCGTCAGCCAGCGCAACCAGGTCGACCCGGCCGGTGACCTGTGGATGTCGGTCCTGGAGGCCACCGGCCAGCCCTACCGCTTCGGCTGACCGGCGTCGGCCGCGTCCCGCGGCGGCCGACGGTCAGCTGAGCGTCGCGCGCATGACCTCGTCCAGGCCGCCCGGTTCGCCGTCCGGCTCGGTCTTCTCCAGGAGCATGGTCGCGTGCCGGCCGTCGAGCACGAGGGTGGCCAGCTGGCTGTCGAACCACGGCCCGTGGGTGACCTTCCACCGCACGGGCTGCCCCCGCATGCCGAGCAGGCGGGCGACCCGGCTGGAGACGGCGGCGAGCGGGCGGCGCCGGGAGAGCGCGTCGATCCGACGGATACCGGGGCCGAGTGGGTTGCGGAACGGCGAGCACACCGCCTGCCACACCGCCGACTCGCCACCGGCGGCGCTGATGGCGCTGCCGGTGGCGGTGGCGGTCGTGCCGGCACGGCTTGCGGTGAGGTGCGTACCGGCGGCCGGGTCGGCCGGTGCCCGACTCGCCGCGACCGGATCGCGGGCGGGTTCCGCCCTGGCCAGATAGGCGTGGTGGACGTCCCCGGACAGCACGACGACGCTCGCGGGAGCCGGGCCGTGCTCACCGGTCGAGACCTGGCCGAGCAGCTGGGTCATCCGGATGAAGGAGTGGCTGAACGCGGCCCAGTGCTCGAGGTCGAGCGCCTGCCGCAGGCGTTCCGCCCCGGCGGCCGCGACCCGTCCGAAGCGGCCGGAGGCCAGCCGCTCGCTCACCGCCTCGACGTTGTGGATCGTCGGGGTGAGCAGGTACGGCACGGACGTCCCGAGCAGGAGGTGATCGACTTCGCCGGTGTGCCGGGTCTGGTCCCGGATCCAGGACCAGTCGGCGTCGTGCACCATGGCGCGGGTCCCGTCGGGGGCGACGACGCGGGCGAAGCGGGAGTCGATGACGATCAACCGGGTGCGGCCGAGGTCCCACCGGTAGCTCCAGCGCGGCGGCGTCGGGGGGCGCTCGCCGGCCAGGTCACCGGTGTCGTGGCCGGCGCCGGCGTGGTCACCGACCGCGGTGCTGGTGTCGTGGTCCTGGTCGGACGCGAGTGCTCCGAGGTCCGGCATCCGGTCGACCCGCCGGGCGAAGGTGCGCAGCAGGTTCTCGCCGTCCTCGCCGCCGGAGGCAAGCGCCGTGACCGCGGTGAACACCGGGTCGTCGGCGAGCGTCCGCGGATCCAGGTTGCCCAGGTGCTGGTACAGCCAGTACGCCATGATCCCGCTGGTGATCCGGGTGTCCCACCAGGATTGCGACCGGATCTCGGCGCGCCAGGCGGCAGAGATGTTCCAGTCGTCGCGGACGTCGTGGTCGTCGGCGATCATCGCGGTCGGGACGGTCGAGAGCAGCCAACGGATCTCCCGCTGTGACCAGGCCTCCTGGTACAGCCAGGCGTACTCCGTGAAATCCGCGATCTCCTCGCCGGGCGGCACCGTGACGTCACGGTGGGCCCGGACGCGGGCCGCGGTCGCCGGCGACACGTGGTCCGCGTAGACCTGGTCGCCGAGGAGCAGCAGCGCGTCGGGCCAGGTGTCCGGCGGGGTCTCGGCCATGCGCAGGGCGAGGGCGTGCAGCGCGTCGGTGCCCAGGCCACGCGGGTCCTCGCCGGGGGACAGCGTGTACGGCTTCTCCTGCGGCGCGGTCACCCGGCACGAGCCGAACACCAGCCGGACGGGACGGTCGCCACCCACCGGCCGCAGCAGGCTGGGCGGGCTGCCCTCCTCGGGCCAGACGCACACCGCCTGGTCGGGCGATGGCACGCCCGCCGCAGTGAGCCAGACCTCGTACGGGTAGGCCGTGCCCGGCTCGAGGCCGTCGACCACGACCAGCGCGTAGTGGTGCCCGGCGACGGCGAAGGTCGGCGCCGCCGCGCGTGGCCCGAGCCCGGACCGGATCTCGACGGTGCAGGGCTCGTCGGTCTCCACCCACACGGACACGTGGCGGTCGCCGGCATACCGGTGCATGGGTCCGAGGAGGAGGCTGGTCATGAGTCCTACTCTCTCCGTGCCCCGTGGGAGGCGCCCAACGGGGGGTGGCCCGCCGCGGTGGTGGGTGACCGGCCGCGGCGAACTGGATCACCGCTGGCGGAATCCTGGTCGCCGGCCGCGGTAATCCGGATGGCCGTTCGGTTGGACAGCGGCCGGCGGTTACGTGAGGCTTCTATCTGTGTCCATACAGTCACGATCGTGGGTGGTTGCCGGCGCTCGTCCGCATCGGAGCCGGCCGTGATCCGCCCCGGGACGCAGCGCCGGGCGGAGCGGCCGCCGGTCGCTGGGCGGGCCCGTGAGCTGGCCGGACGGGTTCCTGCGGCCAGGGCGCTCGTCGACCGCCTCGACCGTGCGGGAGCCGGTCCGGTGGACGCGCTCGCGCGGGCCGCGCAGGTCGCGGACGCCCGGGTGCTGGCGAGCATCGACCGGGTCGGGCCCATCGCGACAGACGCCGAGGCGGCGGGCGCCACGACCGCCTCCTACCTGACCCTGCTCGACCTCGCCGACCGCGCCGGGATCGCCGACGATCTCGACATCAGTCTGCGGCTCGCCGCGGTCGGCCAGGCCGTCCCCCGCGACGGTGCCAAGATCGCCCACGGGAACGCCGCCGAGATCTGCGCCCGCGCCCGCGAGGTCGGCGCCACCGTCACTCTGGACATCTTCCCCCTGGACGCCGCCGAACCGGCCGCCGTCGACGCGATGCTGGTGACCCTGTCGGAGCTGCGCCGGGACGTCCCGGCGACCGGTGCCGTGCTGCGGACAGGCCTGGCCCGCACCGTGGCGGACTGCCGGGACCTCGCCCGTCCGGGCTGCCGGGTCCGGCTGTGTCCGGGGCCCGCGCGGGCCAGGCAGTCGGCGCCCGGCGCGCGCCGGGCGCGGCTCGACCGGCGCGGTGCGTTCGCCAGTTCCCTGGGTGTCCTCATGGCCGGACCGGGCTATCCCATGGTCGCCACAGACGATCCGGGGCTGATCGCGCTCACCGCCCGGCTGGCCATGCATGTCGGTCGCCGCCGCGACAGCTTCGAGTTCCAGGCCCTGACGGGCACGCTCGGCCGCGAGCACCGGCGGCTGGCCGCCGAGGGCTACCGGACCAGGGTGTACGTCGGGTACGGCCCGCTCCGGCCGGCCCGCGCGCGGTAGGTCCGCGGGCGGGCCGGCCGGAGCGGGCGACGGACACGGAGCCGGCGGGCACGGGACAGAGCGGAGTCGTTCGGCTCGTGCCGTCACCGCCGGACGGGGAGTCACTGCCGGACGGGGAGTCACTGCCGGACGGGGAGTCACTGCCGGACGGGGAGTCACTGCCGGACCGGGACGGTCTCCCCGTCGGTCCGGGTGCCCGGGTGGAGCAGGGCCTCAGGGATCCGCAGGTCGGCGGGGGCCGAGCCGGAGCCGCGACACGCCCGGCAGCGGCGGCGGTAGGTCGTCCGGCCGCTGCCGTAGAAGGCCCGCCCCTCACCACGGCACTCCGGGCAGGTGCCGTCGCCCATTCCCAGCCGGCGGCCGGGCGCGAGGCGGACGGCGAACCACGCGGCGCCGACGGCGATCAGAACCACCAGGGCATAGCTCCACGCGGCGCCGCCCGCGCCACCGACGAGGGCGAAACCCACCCCCGCCGTGACGACGAGGACCGCCGCAGCGATAACCGTGCGCATGTCGCACCGCCCTTCCAAGGCCGCACAGGGTGAGATGAGCGGACGGCGGCTCGGCTACTGCCGCTCTCGGGTCGAAAGCGGGGCCGGGAGGCAGATTTCGTCCGTGCTCCCTGCATGCCCGACATGCGCCGGGCTACACCAACGGCGGCGAATTGATGCGCCGAGGCGCGACCCGGCCCGGACCCGTCTTCGGTCCGTTTCGGTGACGGTCGGACCACATCCGTGACCGAGTGGCTGCGGCGGCCCGTGCCGGCGGACCACCCGTCTGGGGGATGATGTCTCCCGCGGCCTGTCCACGCGGGCACCCGCGCTCCTCATCCTGGCCCCGGGAGGTTCACCGCGATGTCCTCGCCCGCCTCGATACGGCTCGAGACCCGCCTGCTCGTCCGGGTGGGCGGCAGCGTCCTGCTCGCCCGCCCGCCGGACGACACCTGGCACGTGCTGCCGGGCGGTCCGGTGGAGCCCGAGGAGCACACCGAGCAGGCGCTGGCCCGCCACGTCGCCGGCCTCGGTGACCTGGGGTCCCTCGGCGCCGCCCCCGCCCGCCGGCCGGCCGGGCGCCTTGGCGGCCCGTCCGCGACGCGGCCGCCCGGCTGGCGCTTCGTCGGCGCGGCCGAGCACGCCGAGCACGCCGGGGGAGACCTGGGTAGCGCCGCCGGCCTCGGGCAGGCCCACACCCTGACGATCCTGTTCGCCGCCGAGTGGCCGGCCGGAGTACCGGTCCCGCCCGGTTGGCAGGGGTACGACCTGGCCCCCGTCGAGGCCGGTCTGCTCCTCACCACGCGGATCCGCCCGCTGCCGGTGGGCGCGGCGGTACGTAGGTGGGCCATGGACGAATGGCCCGTATGGCGGGGCATCGCGCCGGGCGCCGGCGAGGTCGGGCGCCTCGGGCGCCGCCTTTCCGTCGCGTCCCTGCGGGCGCAGCTCGCGGCCCGGCGGGAGGAGCTTCGCGGCAATGCCTTCCGCGACGCCGCGGTCGCGATGTGCGCGCTGGTGACGGCCGCGGACGGCCGGGTCGACCCGGCGGAACGCGAAGGGCTGCGCGCGTTCGTGGCCAGCGACCCGGTCATGTCGCACTTCCCGCCGGACGAGCTCGAGGCCCTCTTCGACGCGCACCTGCGGCGCCTCGTCACCGATCCGCAGGCCGGCCGGGCCGCCGCGTTCGCCGAGATCGCGAAGGTCCGCAACCGGCCCACGGAGGCGGCGGCGGTGATCCATCTGGGCGAGGTCATCGGGCGGGTGGACGGTGAGTTCGTCGCCAGCGAACAGGCGGTCGTCCTCGATGCCGTGCAGGTGCTCAGGCTGGACCCCGCCGACCTGCGGATCCCTGAGGCCCTGCTCCACCCGGGCACCCGGACCGACGGGGAGACCGTCCCGGTCCGGCAGTGACTCCCCGTCCGGCAGTGACTCCCCGTCCGGCAGTGACTCCC
>NZ_UBIZ01000389.1:0-831 GCF_900465275.1 Parafrankia sp. Ea1.12
GGGTCGCTTAGAGCGTGTCTCACGTCGAGTGCGGGAGTTTTTTCCAGCAGGTGATCGCGGCGGCGAGGCAGAGGAAGCCGAGGAAGTTCCGGCCGTTGCGTTCGTAGCGGACGGTCAGCCGGCGGTAGCCGTCAAGCCACGCGATCGTTCGTTCGATCTTCCACCTGTGCCGGCCGAGACGTTCGGTGCTCTCCACCCCGCACCGGGCGATACGTACCGCGATACGACGCCTGCGCAGGAAACGACGCAGCTCCGGCTGGTCGTAGGCCTTGTCTGCCCGCAGCTTGTCCGGCCGGCGCCGCCGTGGCCCATGCCGGGAACGGATCGCCGGGATACTCGCGACCAGCGGGATGAGGACCTGGCTGTCATGCAGGTTCGCCGTCGAGACCGCCACAACCAGCGGCAACCCGGCCCCGTCGGTCAGAACATGCAGCTTCGAACCCGCTTTGCCACGATCGACCGGGTTCGGACCGGTCAGAGATCCCCCCTTTTCGCCCGCAGACTGGCCGCGTCCACGATCACCGACGACCAGTCGACCTGCCCGGCCCCGCCGTGGGCGTCGAGGACCGCCCGGTGCAGCCGGAACCAGACCCCCGCCTGGGTCCAGGTCTGGAACCGGCGGTGCGCCGTGGGTACCGACACCCCGAACTCGGCAGGCAGATGCCGCCAGGCGCACCCCGCCGTCAGCACGTAGACCACCGCAGTGAACACCGCCCGATCCTCTATCGGCGCGGTCCCACCACCCTGGTGGCGGGTCTCGAACCGGGGCAGCAGCGGTTCCACCAGCTCCCACAGATCGTCCGGGACCAGCCGCCCGGCGATGTTGCTCCG
>NZ_UBIZ01000391.1:0-31345 GCF_900465275.1 Parafrankia sp. Ea1.12
CACCGCCAGCCGCGGAAACCACCCCGACCCCAGCACCAGCCACGGAGACCACTCCACCGGCGGCGGCGGAAACCATCCCATCGCCAGCACCAGCCACGGAGACCACCTCACCGCCAGCCGCGGAAACCACCCCGACCCCAGCGCCAGTAGCGGAGACCACCCCAACCTCAGCGCCAGAGACCACCTCACCGCCAGCGGCGGAAACCATCCCATCGCCAGCCGCGGAAACCACCCCACCGGCGGCGGAAACCACTCCACCGTTGACGGCACCCTCGGCAGCGACCACATCCTCGGCGGTGACCCGATGACCATCCGCCTGGAGTGCGCCGACCTCACCGGCGGCAGAGGCAGCACCACCGCATTCCGGAACGTCGATCTCGCGGTCGAGGCCGGGTCGGTGCTGGCCCTGCTCGGTCCGAACGGCGCCGGCAAGACCACGCTGCTGCTGACCCTGTCCGGGCTGCTGCCCGCTCAGGGGGGAACCGTCAGCGTCGACGGCGCGCGGCTGCGCAGCGGCCGACCCACCGCGGCGAACGCGGCCGGCGTGGTACTCGTCCCCGACAACCGCTGCCTGTTCACCACCCTTTCCGTCGAGGAGAACATCCGGGTGGCGGCCAGGCGCAACAGCCCCAAGCCGAAAGAGCTTCTCGAGTCCTTCCCAGCTCTCGAGAAGCGGTGGACCCTGCCGGCAGGGGCGCTCTCCGGCGGCGAGCAGCAGATGCTGGTCATGGCTCGAGCCCTGATCCAGCAGCCCCGGGTGCTGCTGATCGACGAGCTCAGCATGGGCCTGGCACCCCTGATCGTCGAGGGTCTGTTCGCCACCGTCAGTCGCATCGCCACCGATCACAAGTGCGCGGTGGTCCTGGTCGAACAGCACGTCAACCTCGCCCTCGAGGTAGCCGACGCCGCGGCCGTCCTCAACCGCGGCAACATCGTCCTGCGCGGGCCGGCGAAGGAGCTGGCCGCCGCCCCCGAGCTTCTGGAGAACGCCTACCTCGGCATTCACGACGCGGAAGTCGATCAGAGCTCTGCCGTTGCTACCAGCTGACGGGCTCTGAGCTGTCAGGTTGGACGGGTCCTCCGGGTGCCGAAAGTCGGCCCGGGCGTCCTGTCTGGAGCGATGCGCCCGGTGCGGTGCGGGTGGTCCACCCGCACCGCACCGGGCGCCCCTGCACTACCTCCTCGGCCTGAAGATCGACCCTCGCACCAGGCACATCCCCCTCCCGGTTCAGCCGTCCCCGGCTGATCGACCGTTCCCGCCATGGCGCCGCGCCGGCCGGTCATTCCGCCTCCAGATCGGTCGCGCTGAGCGGCCGGCCGGGCAACAGGTCTCCTGAATGGGCACGCAGGCCGTCGAGGATGACCGCCTGCGCGCGTTCAAGGGCGACGTCCGCCGTGTCGTCGGGTGTCCTCCGGACACCGCGCAGCAGCAACGAGAAGAGATGGATGAGGTCGCCGGTGCCCACATCGGCACGCAGCGACCCCTCGTTCTGTGCCCTGCGGACGAGGCCGTCGATCACTGCGACGAGTTCGCGGCGGATCCGCCGGATCTCAGGGTCGGCCTGGATCGCCGCCACGATCGCCGGCGAGAAGAGAGTGGGCAGGCGCAGCACGAGCCGGGTCTCGTCGGACGCGCTCATGCTCCGTACCAGCGCGTCCCACGCCTGTTCCTCCTCCGCCGCGGCCTGGCGTGCCCTGACCAGCGTGGCGGCCAGGTTGTCCCGCACGACCGCCATGATCAGCGCATCCCGGTCCGGGAAGTGCCGGTAGAGCGTGCCGACGCCGACACCGGCACGGCGGGCGATCTCCTCCATGGGCACGTACGGGCCGTCCTCGACGAACGCGAGTGCGGCTGTTGCCAGGATCTTGCGGCGGTTACGGCGCGCATCCGCACGTAACCGCTCCGGCGATCCCGCTGTCACGCCTCAGGACCTCCCTGCCCGGCAACCCGCCGCCGAGTGATGACGGCCACCAAACGGAAGGATACCCTCCGCTTGCGCACGGCGTAAGCGGAAGAAAGTCTTCCCGGCCCCGGGGCAGGCGGCAGGCCTGCTGAGCGATGATGTTGCGCTGGATCTCGCTGGTGCCCGCACCCGGCCGCCGGCGCCCTGTGGGCTTGGAGACGGCTACGACGGCACTGGCAGCTCGTCGTGAGAGCCGAGCTCGGTGACGCCGTCGGTGGTGACGAGGACGACCCGGTCCGCGCCACGGATCGTCGACGTCCGGTGGGCGACGATGAGCACGGCCCGGCCGGCCGTTGCCGCGGCCACCGCGGCCTCCACGAGCTTCTCCGTTCCGGGGTCCAGCCCGGAGGTGGCCTCGTCGAGCACGACGACGTCCGCGTCGAGCAGGCACACGCGGGCGAGCGCGACGAGCTGCCGCTCGCCCGCCGACAGCAGCGCCCCGCCCTCGCCGACCTGGGTGGCGAGGCCGTCGGGCAGGCTGTCGAGCCAGCCGCCGGCGCCGACCGACGCCAGCGCACCGGCCAGCTCCTCGCGGGTGGCGCCGGGCCGCACCGCCAGCAGGTTGTGCGCCAGCGTGCCGTTGGTCAGCTGTCCGTCCTGGGCGACCATCACGACCCGCGACCGCAGCGCCCGCCGGGTCACGTCCCGCAGGTCCACGCCGGCGTAGCCGACCCGGCCGGCGGTGGGGTCGAACAGCCGTGCCATCAGCTTGGCGAGCGTTGACTTGCCGGCGCCGGTCGGCCCGACCAGTGCCACCCGCTCGCCGGGCCTGATCGTCAGGCGCACCCCGCGCAGGACCTCAGGCTGACCGTCGGCATACCGGAAACCGACGTCCTCGGCGTGGAGCGGACCGACGTCCGGCAGCTCCCGGGTGCCCTCCAGGAGGTCCACCGGCTCGTCGAGCAGGCCGTAGATCTTACGCAGCGCCGCGGCCGCCGATTCGAGCACCGTGACCAGGAAGCTCAGCGACTGCACCGGCTCGAAGGCGAGCAGCAGGTAGAGCACGAAGGCGCTGAGGGTGCCCACGGTCACCGCGTCCCGTGCGGCGAGGGCGCCTCCGGCGGCCAGTACCGCCGCGATGCTCCCGACGGTCGCGAACTCCATGGCGGTGAGGTAGACCGACTGGATCCGCACCGCCGTGACGTTGGCGTCGAGCTGCCGGCCGCTGCGCCCCAGCAACGACGCGGTCGCCGCGGGCTCCTGGCGGAACGCCCGGACCACCCGAAGCCCGGCGAGCCGCTCGGTCAGCTCGGTCACGGTGTCCGCGACGCGGTCACGCACCCGGGCGAACGCCGAGCGGGAGGCGCGGCGGAACCACACCGTCGCCGCGACCAGCGCCGCCGCCGGCAGCAGGCAGACCAGCGCGAGCTGCCACGACAACGCGACCAGCACGGTGACCAGGAAGGCGAGGGTGAGCACCGCCTGCGCGAACGGCACGACTCCGAGCTGGACGGCGTCCTGCAGCGCGTCGACGTCCGCGGTCATCCGGGACACCAGGGTCCCCGCCGGGGTGCGGTCGAAGTAGCGCACCGACATTGACATGACGTGGTCGACGGTGCGGCTGCGCAGCTCGCGCACGAACCACTCGCCGATCCGCCCCACCAGCTCGACCTGCAGCCGGGCGAGCACCAGGCCAGCCACGGCCAGGCCCAGGTAGAGCATGCCGGCGCGAGTGATCACGCCGGTGTCGGGCCGGTCCCCGACCAGACCTTCGTCGATGGCGTAACGCAGGATCCAGGGCCCGGCCAACGCCGTCGCCGTGGTCGTGACAAGCAGCAGCGCCGCCAGCGCGACCGCCGGCCAGCGCGGCCGCAGCAGCGTCAGCGTCCGCGCCAGCAGGCTGCCGCGGCCCGGCGGCGACGGCCTGCCTGGCGGCGGGCCGCCGGCGGGGGTGGTCCCGGTCCGGGTCGCGCCGGTCGGGGTCGCGCCGGTCGGAGTCACACCGGTCGGGGACGTCATGACAGCGCCAGGGCGCCACGGCCCGCCGGCGCCCCAGGGCCAGGGTCGGGACCAGGGCCGGGGTCGGCGTCGGGATCGTCCAGGTCGCCGGAGTGGGCGACCAGCACCCGCCGATAGCGTGGCGAGCTCTCGAGCAGGTCCTCATGGGTGCCGGTGGCAGCGACCCGGCCGCCTTCGAGCAGCACGACCCGGTCGGCGAGGCCGATGACGGCGGGCCGGTGCGCGACAAGGATCGTCGTCCGTCCCCTGACCACGGTCGCCAGCGAGGCGACGATCTCGGCCTCCTTCGCCGGGTCCACCGCGCTGGTCGGCGAGTCCAGCAGCAGCACCGGTGGGTCCGCGAGCAGGGTGCGGGCCAGCGCCAGCCGCTGTCGCTGGCCGCCGGACAGGCCGAGGCCACGCTCGCCGACCAGCGCGTCGTAGCCGCCCGGCCGGCCCGCCACCACGTCCTGCGCCCCGGCGAGCCGGACCGCCGCCCGGAGCTGTTCGTCATCGGCCTCCGGCGCGCCGAACCGGAGATTGTCGCGGACCGTCCCGCTGAACAGGAACGCGTCCTCGAACCCGACGCCCAGCTGGGCGCGCAGGTCGGCGAGCGACCAGGCCCGGACGTCGCGGCCGCCGACGCAGACCCGGCCGGCGCCGACGTCGTAGAAGCGGGGCACCAGCGCGCCGAGGGTGGACTTGCCGCTGCCGGTCGCACCGACCACGGCGACGCACTCGCCGGCCGGCACCACCAGGTCAAGCTCCCGGAGCACCTGACGACCCCGCGCGTAGCCGAACGTCACCCCCTCGAACCGCACCTCAAGCCCGCCGCCGGGCCCGGCGGTCGCCGAGACAGGCGCCGTTGCCGGGGCGGTCCTCCGGGCTGCCGCCCGGGCCGTGCCCGTCGTGCCCGTCGTGGCGGTTCGGGCCGCGGTGCCGGCTGTGCCTCCGGCCGTGGTCTCGGCTCCGGGGTCGGCCGTGCTTCCGGCCCTGGTTCCGGCCGCGGCGCCGGCCGCGGTCGGCGCCGCGGCCGGCGCCGCGGCCGGTTCCTGCTCCTCGTCGAGGATCGCGGCGACCAGCCCGGCCGACACCACCGCGCGCTTCAGCTGGGACGCGGTCATGCCGGCGATCCGCAGCGGGCCGACGATCAACAGCCCGAAGTAGCTGAACTGGACCAGCTCGCCGACCGTCAAAGCCCCGTCGGCGACCCGCAGCCCGCCGATCCACAGCACACCGACCAGGCCGAACGCCGGAAGCAGTTCGGCCAGCGGCAGATAGGTCGCGCGGACCGAGTTCAGCCGCAGCGCCGCCCGCTGCACCTGACCGGCCTGGTCGCGGACGCGGCGCCGCTCGTCGTCCTCGGTACCGAGGCCCTTGGTGGTGCGCACCCGGCGATCGACTCCTCCACGGTGCTGGCCAGCACGCCGAGCTCGGACTGCAGGTCCAACGCCCGTGGCCCCAGCCGCCGGGTCAACCGGACGGCGACCGCGAACACCGCCACGGCCGGTGCCATCGCGACCACCGTCAGCACCGGGTCGATCCGGGCCAGCAGGATCGCCGTCCCGACCAGCATCACCAGGTTGGAGACCATGATCGGGATGTTGATCACGGGCTGCTGGGCCTGTTGCAGGTCGGTCGTGGCCCGGGCGACCAGGACGCCGCTGGGGTGCCGGTCGTGGAACGCCGCCGGCAGCCGCACCACCCGCGCCAGCAGCCGGTCCCGCAGGTCCGCCTCCACCACGTAGGCGAGGCACTGCCCGTAGTAACGACGTAGCCCGGCGAACCCGGCGCCGACCACCGCCAGCCCGGCGAAGAGCACGACCCCGAGCCACAGCTGGCCGGAGTCGTCGCCGAGCACCCCGGCGTCGACCGTGTGCGCGACGAGCAGCAGCGCGGCGAGCTTCGTCGCCGTCCAGAGCAGGCCGGCGCCGATCCCGGCGGCCATCAGCCGCCGGTGGCGCCCCACCGCCGCCGTCACCAGGGCCAGTCCCGGTCCGCCCCTCACCGGGAGTGCCGCGGTGGGGCCGGCCGCCGCGGCCGGCAGGCGGGAGACGGAGGGCGGGACGGGTACCGGGACGAGCCCGGGGGAAGGACCGGCCAGCCGCCGTACCGTCTCCGCTCGGCTGGCGCGTGCCGCGTCACGCCGGGACGGCGACCGGCGTGCCCCGCCCGGCGTCACGGGCCGCCACTCCGGCCCGCAGCGCCGGTACCAGCCCTCCTCCCCACAGCCGGACGTCGTCGAGCGGATCGAAGCCACGGATCAGGAACCGGTCGATGCCGAGGTCGTAGTACTTCAACAGTGCCTCGGCCACCTGCTCGGGCGTACCGACGTGCCCGGACGAGTTCCCGCCCGGACCGGTCAGCGCGGTGATGGCGAACCACAGCCGCTCGTCGTGAACCTCAGTCCGGGAGGCCGCGTCCTGCATGCGGTCGGAGGCGATGCTCTTCTGCTCGCCGAAGTACTTCGCGGCGAGCAGGCCGTTGCCGGCACCGATCCGCCGGGCGGTCTCCGCCCGGATCGCCTCGGCGCGCTCCCACGCCGCCTCCTCGGTGTCGGCGACGATCGGTCGGGTCGACAGGCTGAACCGCAGCGTCCGGCCGTGCTTGGCGGCCTCCGCCCGCAGCAGGGCGATCCGCTCGGCGGTCTGCTCGAGCGGCTCACCGAACAGCATGTAGACGTCGGCGTGCGCGGAGCCGGCGGCGACCGCGCCCGCCGACTGGCCGCCGAAGAACAGCGGGACGCCGCCGGGGCTCGTCGGCCGGACCGAGCTGAAGGCGCCTTCGAACCGGTAGAACGGCCCCTCGTGGTCGAACGGCACCTCCGAGGTCAGGGCGCGCCGCAGCACGCTCATGAACTCGGCGGTCCGCTCATAGCGGGTGTCGTGGTCGGCGAAGTCGCCGTCACGGCGCTGGTCGGTGTCACTGCCACCGGTGATGTGGTGGATCGCGACCCGGCCGCGGCCACCGGTCAGCGCGTCCAGCGTGGCGAGCTTGCGGGCGACCAGGGTGGGCGCCACGAAGCCGGGCCGGTGCGCGATCAGCACGCCGAGCCGTTGCGTCGAGTACAGCACGTGCGAGGCGATCGCCCAGCCGTCCGGACCGGTGGCACCGTAGCCGATCAGGACGCGGTCGAACCCGGCCTCGTCATGCGCCTGGGCGAAGCGGGTCAGGTAGTCGGTGTCGACCACCGGCCCGTCGAAGGTCCCCCGGGTCTCGGACATGTCCTTGGTGCCGACCATGCCGATGATCTCGATGGTCATCGCGCGGCACCGCCCACAGCCGCGTCGGCGGCCTGCGGCGAGCGGTCGCCGGCACGGGGCGCCGCGGCCAGCGCCGCCGGCACCGGTGCGACGTCGTCGCGCCGGGCCGCCTCGCCGCGGTCGCACCGGGCGATCTCCTCGCGCACCAGCGGGATCAGGTGCCGGCCGTAGTCGATCGCGTCGTCATAGGGGTCGTAGCCCCGGATCAACAACGTCGTGACGCCGATGTCGACGTAGTCGAGCAACGCCGCCGCCACCGTCTCCGGTGTGCCGACCAGCGCCGTGGAGTTCCCGCCGCCGCCGATCGCCGCCGCGAGCGGCGTCCACAGCGCACGGTCGTGCAGCTCGCCCTTGGCCGCGGCGGCCAGCAACCGCTGCGAGCCGACGTTCTGCGGCGCGTCGCGGTTGCCACTGAAGCCGCGGAACTCCTTGAAGTACTCGGCGGCCTTGCTCACGTTCTCCCTGGTCGACGCCAGGATCCGGTGCGCCCGTTCCCAGGCCAGCTCCTCGGTGGCACCGAGGATCGGACGGAACGACACGCTGATGCGCGGCGGGGTGGTCCGGCCGGCCGCGGCCGCGGCGGCGTTGACGGAGGCGATCTGCTGGGCGGTCTCGGCCAGCGGCTCGCCCCACAGCGCGAAGACATCGGCGTGCTTGCCGCCCACCCGGTAGGCCGCCGCGGACGACCCGCCGAAGTAGATCGGCAGGTGCGGCTTCTGCACCGGCGGCACCGCGGACAGGTGGTCCTCAAGCTGGTAGTACCGGCCGTGGTGGGAGAAGGGCTCGGTGGCGGTCCACGTCCTGCGGACCACCTCCAGGTACTCGTCCGTGCGGTCGTACCGCTCGTCCTTGTCGAGATAGTCGCCGTCACGCCGCTGCTCGGCGTCGCTGCCGCCGGTGATGATGTGAATCGCCACCCGGCCGGCAGAGAAGTTGTCGAGGGAGGCGAAGTAGCGCGCGGCGACGGTGGGGAACACCACTCCGGGCCGGTGCGCGACCAGGTATCCGAGGCGCTCGGTGTGCGCCGCCGCGTAGGCCGCGACCTGGAGGTTGTCGACCGATCCGCTGCTGTACCCGATGAGCACGCGGTCGAAGCCGGCGTCCTCGTGGGCGACGGCGAACCGCCGGGTGAAGTCGCGGTCCACGAGGGGACCGCCGGTGAACCCGCTCGCCTCGGAACCGGGGCGGGTGGCTATCAGGCCAATGAACTCGACCGGCATGGTGGTACCTCTTTCCCGGGCACGGAACCTGTCGGCAGCGCTCGGACGAAGGGGGGACAGGGGGAGAGCATGCGGGCGGGGCGCCGGCCATCCAGCGCCTGTAAGCCGATCGGGAAAGTGAACATTGCGGCACGAGGCGCCCGGAGCGGATCCGACGCGTGCCGCCGGGCACTCGTGCGCGAGTGCCCGGGGTGGCCCACCGAGCGGCCGGCGTCACCCGCCGGCCGACGGCTCCGATGCGTCGGCTAGACCGCCGGCCGCCTGACGTGACAGAGCGCGCTCGCCGTCCGTCGCAGATCGACGTGGCGCCGCTGCGCCGCACGCAGGCCCGAGGTCATGTCCGCAGACTGACGGAATTGAGCGAGCGTGTCAACAGGGGATAAACCCGTGACTACGTCGCCACATAACGCCAGGGTGACGCCCACGCCCGCGTGTTACCGTCGTACCCGTCATCCCATCAAGGCATGAGTCGTGCGTCTCATCCTGCATCCCCTGTTCCTCAGGAGGTGTGTCCCAGTGGGCCAGGCCGACGCGATGAACGCGTTCGACCGCGGCGCGGGCAGCCTGTGTCTCGACTTCGTCGCGACCCTGCGCGACACCTCGGACCAGTCGGTCGAGATGCTCTCGACGCCCGGCGACCTCGCCGCCTGGTTCGAGCTGACCGGTCTGCCTGTCGCCGCCGGCGGGCTCACCGTGCAGGACCTGCACTCCGCGCAGGCCCTCCGGGCCGCCGTCGACGCCGCGGCCCGGGCGCTGATCGCCGGCCGGCAGCCGGACGCGGACGACATCCGGCTCATCAACATCACCGGCCGTCACCCGACTCCGGTCTTCTTCCTGAGCGCGACAGGGCGAGCGAAGATCGCCTCCGCGGAACCGGACACCGCGGCCACCTTCTCCGTGATCGCACGCGACACGATCAATCTGCTGTCCGGCGCCGATCTCGGACGTGTCCGTGCCTGCTCGGGGTGCGCCGCGCTGTTCTTCGACCGCTCCCCGTCCGGCCAACGACGCTGGTGCTCGATGCGTCGCTGCGGCGAGAAGGCCGCCTCGGCCAACTACCGGCGCAGGCTGGCCGCCCGCGCCTGAACGCTCCCAGAGTCGGTGGAGGTCGCATGTCCGCAAAGCCGCCCGACCCGGCGCCCGACGGCTTCCACGGGAGGCTGCACCGGGTCACGCCCGTCGGCCTCTCCCCGCGCACCGCCCAGACCGAGGGCATGCGCAGGGTCGCGGCGCTCTCCGGCGCCACCGTCGGATCCGTCGATCTCTGGATGGGGCAGACGCACGTCGCCGCGGCCACCGCGTCGGCCAACCATCATCACGGCCGCTCCGAGACCGGCATCTACGTGGTGAAGGGCAACCCCGCTTTCGTGTTCCTGGACAACGACGAGGAGATTCGGATCGACACCAGCCCCGGTGACTACATCTACGTGCCGCCGTGGGTGCCGCACCGCGAGGAGAACCCCGACCCCGACGAGGAGGCCATCGTCGTGATCGCCCGCACCACGCAGGAGGCCATCGTGGTCAACCTCCCGAGTCTGCACCGGGTCGGACCTGCCGCGGCCGACCCGGCGTCGTCGACCCGCCGGGACTGGCACACCTACTGACAGGCGGTCAGCCGGCGGGCACCGGGTCCGGGGCGAGCGGACGGCTCGACAGCTCGCGCCGCAGGACCGGGCGATCTCACTGAAGAAGAGCTCGAGGGTGTCGCGGTAGTCCCGCCGGGCCAGCCAGCCCTGGGTCACCTCCTCGGCGAAGCGGGGTCAGATCACCCGGAAGTTGTGGGTGCCATCCCTGTCGAGCTGCGCGACCAGGCCGTATTCCCACTCGAGATAGGCCTCCATCGCCGAGCGGCTGTTGTCGGTGCCCTCGTACGGACGCCGGTAGCGGTCGAGGGGTGTCTCGGCGTAACGCGCGGGCTCCGTCTCGACTGATCTCCCGCTGGCCAGCCATCCCGCCGTCCCATCCTCAAGGGCGTACGCCGAGACCGCGGCGAGCCGGCCGAGGTCGGCTGTCGCGAACCGCGCGAGCAGGCCGTCGCCGGAGGTGAGGACGAGCCGGTCCGCGCGCGGCAGGTGCCGCAGCGCGACGGCCAGGCGGGAGCGGCTCGCGTGCCACGCGCCGGGTATGTGCCCGGCGGCGTAGGCACGGCTGGCTCCCACGTCGACGACCACCGTCACCCGGGAAGGCTCGCTCAGCCATCGCGCCAGCTCGCCGGGCGCGACGGCCGGCACGCCCGGTGGCACCGGCGCCGGGGAGACCGGCCGGCCCCGCTCGGTGTGGTCGTCGGCGGCCACATCAGTCACCACCCAGGTGTCCCAGCCCATCTGGGCCAGCCAGGAACCGGTCATCGCCGCGCGGACGCCGTCGTCGTCGGCCAGCACGATCCGGGCTCCGCGCACCGGCGCGTAGTGGTCGGTCTCCTGAACCAGCTGTCCGCCCGGCGCGTGACGGAAGCCCGGCAGATGCCCTGCCTCGTACTCGGCCGCTGAGCGCACGTCGAGGAAATAGACCGTCCGGCCGGGCGGGGGCGGTCCCACCAGGTCGGCGGTCGCGGCGAAGCGGACACCGGCCCGGGCGGCGGCGGCCCGGGCACCGGCCCGGGCGACCTCACGGTGGGCCGGTTCGACCTGGACCGGCGCGGCCGCGGTGGCCGAGCGGTCCAGAACCTGGCCGGCGAGCACCCACCCGATCGTGCCGTTGCGCAACGCCGCCACCGGATTCGGCAGCCCGGAGTTGATGAGCGACTGGGCGCCGATGATGCTACGGGTGCGCCCGGCGCAGTTGACCACCACCTGGGTCGCCGGGTCGGCGGCCAGCTCACGGATCCGCAGGACCAGCTCCCCGCCGGGCACGCTGGTCGCCGTCGGAATGCTCATCGTGTGGAACTCGTCGGGGCGGCGGGCGTCGACGACCACCACGTCCTTCCCCGCGTCGAGCAGGGCCCGCAGCTCGGGAGCGGAGACCGACGGCGTGCCCCGGACCGAGGCGACCAGTTCCCCGAACGCCTTGCTCGGGGTGTTGACGTCGATGAACATCTCGCCGCCCGAGGCGGCCCACCCGTCCAGGCCGCCCAGCAGCCGGCGCACCTGGGTGTATCCGAGCTCGACCAGGATCTCGTGGGCCCGTTCCGCCGTCGCGGTGGCGTCGCCGTAGACGGCCACGAGAGTGTCGCGCCGGGGGATGCGCCCCCAGGCATCCAACTCAAGGCGTGACAGCGGGATGTTCGCTGCCCACAGCGGATGTCCCTGCGCGAACAGCGCCTCCTCGCGCACGTCGACGAGCGCGATCTCCTGGCCCCGCCGCAGCAGGTCGCGCACGTGTTCCGACGAGATCTCCAGGGGTGTCATCGTGGTCCTTCCGGGTTCGACGGTCGGCTCATGACCGTGCTCCGGTCGCGCCTGGCAAGGGCGCGGCCGAAGCCTGGTCACGCGGGCGGGAACGTCAGGAGGAGCCGATCGTGACACCCCCGGCCCTCTATTCGACCCCACGGATTAAAGGTCAGTAATGCGGGGCGAAATCGGGAGGTGGTGCGCTCCATTCGCCAGGGTGTTCGGTGACGAAGGTGGCGCCGTCGATGTGGCCAACTGATCCGGACCCGTCGCCGTTCGGGGCGATGTAACCCGCGCCGTTGAACTGGACGGTCCCCGGGTCAGTGCCGTTCGCGCCGGCATCGCCGCCGTGGTCAGGATCCGCGGTGGCACCGAACCCGCTCCCCGCCGGAAGGTAGCCGCCTTCAGCCCCCGCGGTCCAACCACCGGGGACACCAGCGACAAGGTCGGTCGAGTCGAGATGACCCGCGACCCAGGAACCGTCGGACTGCTGGGTGACATAGTCAGCACCGTCGAACAGGACGACCCCCAGATCGGAGCCACCGGCGTCGAGTGGTGCGCCAGGCGGTACGTAGCCGTCACCGTCGCCGGATGGGCCGGCGATCGTGCCTGTGACGCCGGCCGGAGGCTCGACCTGCTCCGCCGTGGCGGGCTCGTTCGGACCCCCGGTCGGATAGGGCGCGCCGGCGTCGTCCCCACCCTGGATGGGTGGCACATCGGCCTGGGCCGGACCATCCACGGGGTTGGTATCGCCCGGCTGCTGATCGGAGGATTCGTGCCTGCCCGCCGAATCATCCCTGCCGTCGGCCGAGGCTGCCGCCTGCTGGTCCGTCTTCTGGCTCCTGCCAGCAGGGATGTGCGGATGACCGCCGGAGTCTGGCCGCGGCGCCGGGACGCCCCATCCGCCGCATCCCGCGGGTTGATCGGAACACCCGCGTCAGGGCCCGCCGGACTCGGCGACGGTGCGACGGGCGGAATGGGCGGGACGGGTGAGATTCCGCGGAAGCTGCCGATCTCGCTCGTCTGCTGGGGCTGCCATCCGGTTGCGGTGCTCGCCGGCGTACCGCCTCCTCCTGCCTGCGGGCGGGTCTGGGGCCCGGCTTCCCGGCCCGGCGATCGTTGCTGCTGCGCCCTGGAGGATCCGGCAGCGTCTCGCCCGGCGCCCCCGGCCTGGCCGGTAGGTGCCCTGCCGGACTGATTGCCGCGCTGATCGCCGGCAGCGGGCCTGTTCGAGGCGGGCGCCCGACCAAGACCGGGGACCCGCCACCGAGGGCCGCCGACGCCGGACCGGGGCAACCCTCCTCTGCCGGAACCACTTCCCCTGCCACCCATCTTCCGCACTCCTTACCAACGAATAGATCCGGCCACTCAGCGAAATCCGAAATCCGTATTATTTCGAAGATTTTCGCGGTCAGGTCCACGGCCCTCGGAAGCGCGCTCGCTCGACGATGACCCGGGATTCCAGGCGTCTGCCCAGCAGGAGCACATCGGCCGGCTTGCCGATGGCAGTCAGGTCGATCTTCCGCACCGACGCCGCACCGGACTCGTTGTAACTGATACTCATCGATGCCGTGTTCGCCAGATAGTTGGTCATCGTCCGACGGTAGATGGGCGGCTCGGTGATCTGGTAGTACCAGATGAACTGAACCGATCGCCGAAGGAATCCGTCGCGCACGTCCAGGCCGTACTCGTACAGGACCGCTCCGTTGAGGTGCCGGCAGGCGGCAATCACCGCCGCCGCACCGAGAAAGTAGAGGAAGATCGCGGTCCAGGACAATGTGTAGTACCGGAGGAACAACGACCCTCCGCTGTAGTCCAGAAGCGGGCCGACGGAGAATCCCGATCCCGTCACCCTTAGGTGTGGTGTGTGCACGACCTTTGCCTGGGTCGTCCCGATCACTGCCACCACCGCGACGGCGAGCAGCGCCGCCGCTGTCCGGGCGAACCACGAGCACAGCAGGATCGAGACGGCGAAGATCGCGTAGCTGAGCGCGACGCGGTGCGAGACGGCGAGATCGGTCAGGACCGGAGCGGAAACATGACTGTCCCGCTGACTGAAGGCGGCGAACAGGATGCTCAGGAGCACCAGGGTCAGGGTGCCCGCGCCCAGCAGGACGGCGATCGCCCGCGGGACGAGGTTGCGGGCCTGCAGGCGCACGAGACCGACCTGGATGCCGCGGTCAACGACGCCTTGGGCATCGATCCGGGTGCGAAGCGGGGTCGGCCCCTCCCCGGGGGCCGGGCCAGCCGCCGGGGCGCCGTACCGCCCCGAGGCGTTCGAGTGGCCACGCTCGGCCGCCAGGAGGCTGTTCCCGCAGTCCCGCAGTCGAGCTGCGGTATCCCGGTAGTTGCCGGCTACCAGGACCGCTCGGTAGGCGTCGATGGCGCCGGTCAGGTCGGCCGTGGCCTGCAGGGCGCGGCCCAGCTGGTAAGCCGCCTCGTAATGCCTCGGATCCCGCGCCAGAACGGCGCGGAACTGCGCGGTCGCCTCCCTCGTCCGACCAAGGTCGGCCAGGCAGATCGCACGGGCGTACTGGGCCGCGACGTTTTCGGGCTCGTCGGCCAGAAGCTGGTCGAGCAGTTCCAGTGCCTCATCGGGCTGCCCTCGCCGATGGGCCTGGCTCGCGCGGTCGAACAGGGCTCTCCCCGCTGCCGGCGGACTCCCGTCCTCGGGCACCGTCCCGGCCGTTGTGGTTGCCGTTCGCTGGTTCATCACACCCTCCCCCGTATCGGCGGTCGACGGCCATGGTGGCCGCCGTTGGTTGTCGGCTGGCTGCGAAGCGGTGGTCAACCTCGGTTCGAGCCTCACAACCGGTTTGCCACCGCATTGCAACCGGCAGTTGCCATCGTCCGGATGTGACGGCGACGCAGCCTCCGGGCGGCGCCGCGGCGCAATGGTGAGTACGTGGCGACCTGATGGCGGTGCGGACGCGGTGAGCACGTGATGCAGGACGCGTCGAGGGGGATGCGACTGGCCGGAGTGCTCGCCATACTCAGCGGATCAACAATGTTGATATACGGAGTTCTCGGCCTGGTGAGCATTGCGAGGGAAAGCGCCGCCGTGGATGTCGATCCCGGTGTCTACGAGGCTCGGTCCGGAAGAAGCGTCATCATCGCGGCCGGCGGCGCCCACCTTGTTCTCGTCGGGGGCCATCTCTACCGCTCGGCGTCTCGCCGGGAGCGGCTGAGTGGTCACGGCCAGGCGCTACTGGCCGCGGGTTGCCTTCTCGTGGCCTGCGGGATGGCCATTCTGATCGTCTGGACGTCGACGGTGGGGTTCGCGGCGGGGTTTGGCATTCAGGGGGCAGGAGCGGTGGCCGCGGGATTCGGGGTGCGCAGCGTGCGGCCGGACCGACCGGGAGCAGGTCGGTAGGCGGGCGGTAGGCCGGCGGGAAGCCGGGCGGGCCGGCGGGCCGGGTGCGGGAACGGGGCGGAAGGTGGTCCGGGACCAGCCCTGCTGATCGGCCGCGACCCGCTCACGCGCCGTCGGACCACTGCGGGCAGGTACGCCGATAGGGCTCGCCGGGCAGGTAGCGGTTCCATTCGGCGGGTGTGAGGTTGCGGCCGGCGATGCTGCAGGCGGTCGCGATCCAGTGATCGATGCCGACGTCCCAGATCTGGATGAAGCCGGTGGTGGTGCCCGTGATCGCGAGGGTGCCGCCCCGAGCGCGGGTGATGGAGTAGGCGCCGCCCTGCTGCGGGAGCGGCTCACCGATCGGCTCAAGGCTGGTGGAGTCCCACAGCTGGGCCACGCTGTGATCGCCCACATCGCTGGTGGTCATCACGACGCTTCCGTCGCGGAGGTACTCGACGCCGCCGTTGCTGAAGCCGGTCCGCAGCGTTCGCCGCAGGTCACCGGTCCGGACGTCCCGGAAGTCCACGACGCCGGCCGCGACGGTGCCGTAGCCGACGGCGAGGGTCGAGTCGTCCGGGGAGAAGGCGAGCGCCGGTGGCCCGACGGCGTCCAGCTGCCGTGTCCACACGGCGGCGCTGGTGGCGGTGTCGTAGACGGTGACGGTCCGGCGGGCGGTGTCCTCCACCGCCAGCCAGCGCCCGTCGTGGCTGAAGGAGGGCCGCAGCTCGTCCGGCGGGTTCTCCGGAGGTTGTCCCGTCCCGGGTGCCTGGTCCGCACGGCCGAGGCGCCCGACCTGGTGGGGATGGCGCGGATCACTCACGTCCCACAACTGGACCACGCCGCCGATGGCCGTCACGAGCCGACCGTTGGCCGGGCTCCACGCCGTGGCCGGCTTGGCCAGGGTGGACGGCGACGGCGGCCCGAGGACAGCGATCTCGGCCCCGCTGCTCCGGTTCCACAGCCGGAACCGCCCATCCCGGCCCACCCCCGCGATCGTCGACCCGTCCGGGCTGATCGTGGCCGGGGCCGCTACCGCCCCGCCGAGCAACGGCCCCTTCGCCGCGCCGGTGGCCACGTCCCACACCAGCACCCGCCGATCATCCACACCCAGGGTGATTATCTCGTCATCATCTGCGATGATCAGGCCGGTGGCGCGGCCGTCGTGGCCGCCGATCGTCCGTCCCAGCTGGGACGAGTCGTCGTCCAGCCGCCAGATCGCTGCCTCGGCGACGCCGCTCGTCATCAGGCGGCCGTCGGGGAGGAACGCGGACGGGACCACCGCGTGCTCGTGCAGCGGAAGCTCCGCGACCTCCCGGCCGGACTGCAGGTCGAGCACGCGGATGAAGGTCGCTCCGTCGTTCGCCGCGATCCGGCGGCCGTCACCGCTGATGACGATCCCGGGGGTGGCGTTGGTGAACCCGGTCAGCGGGGGGAACCGCGGCTGGCCGGTGTTGACGTCCCATACGGTGACCCGGTCGCCGAGGGTGGTGGGCAGCGTGGCACCGTCCGGGCCGAAGAACCCTGGTGCGCCGTCGAGGTCCCGCAGCACCTGGCCGGTGCGGGCGTCCCAGATCCGGGTGGTGGAGCCGCCGAAGGTGCCGGCGGCGAGCCGGGTCCCGTCCGCGTTGATCGGGACGATCGGGATCGCCCCGGGGCTCGCCGGGAACCGCAGCGGTGCGCCCACCTGCCTCGGCGCATCGGGACGCGACCGGTCCCACAGGGTGATCTCTCCGGAGCCGCCGACAACGAACATCCGGGTTGGATCTCGCGGGTCGAACTGCCCGTAGGCCAGGGCGTTACCGGCTCTGATCGGGGCGCCGACGATCCGCCCGTCGGCGACGTTCCACACGACGACCGTCCCGTCGTTGCCGCCGGCCGAGAGCAGGGTGGCGTCCCCGTTGAAGATCGCGAGCTGGCGGCCGGACGGCCAGCGCAGGGTGCGTAGCACCCGGCTCGTGTGCAGATCCCAGATCCGGACGGTGCCGTCACGGCGGGGCTCGGCGAGCAGGCGTCCGTCCCGACTCACCGACGGCGGCAGCGCGGCCGGCAGCAGGCCCTGCCCGTCAAAGCGGATGATCCGATCGAGGCGCGCGGGCGTGCGGGCCAGCACGTTCTGCAGGCCCGCCTCGGTCTCGCGGGACGGCTCGAGCCGGTATCCCGCAACGCCGAGCAGCAGCGCCCGGTCGACCTGGTCGGTGCCCAGGTTCGCGGCGAGCGTGGCCAGCCGCCCGGCCTGCGCGGTGCGGGTCGCGGCCTGCGCCAGCGCCGCCTGCCGGTTCGCCGTCCCACGTTGCACCACCGCCAGCGCCGTCGACGTCAACGCCACCACGAGCAACGTGGCCAGTACGGAGACGAGCGTGCGCAGTCGTCGGGCGCTGCGCCGGTCGCGATCGGCGACGCGTTCCTCGTCGGCGATCGAGGCTTCAAGGAAGGCCTGCTCCAGCGGGTTCGTGTCACCGGGGTTGGCCGCCGCCCAGTCCCGGGCGGTCTGCAACCGGGCGCCCCGGTAGAGATCGGCTGTGCTCCTCCCGGCCGTGTCCCAGGCGGTGGCGGCCTCGGTGAGATGCCGGTGGACCCTGCGCCCGTCGCGGTCGGCGTCCAACCAGTCGCGTACCCGGGGCCACTCGCGCAGCAGCGCCTCGTGCGCCACTTCGACGGTGCCGTCGGCGGCGACGACCAGCCGCCGCTCGATCAGCTGAGCGAGCACCGCCTCCATCCGCGGGATGTCGGCGAGCTCCGCGCGTGGCACCCGGCGCCGGGTCTCGGCCCCGCCCTCGCCCGGGGTGGCCAGGCGCAGGAAAAGACGCCGGACGGCCGCCCGGCCGTCGGTGTCGAACGCCTCGTAGACGCTGTCGGCCAGCCTGGTCAGCGCGCCGGCCACCCCGCCCGCGTCCCGGTAGGCGGCCGCGGACAGGACCCGCCCGTCACGACGTTCCCAGGTGGCCAGCAGGGCGGTGGACAGCAACGGCAGCACGCCGGGTCGTGGTGCGCGTCGGCCAGCACGGTGTCGATGAACTCCGGCTCGGTCTCGAGGCCGGCCACCCGGGCGGGCCGCTCGACGGCCTGCCGCAGCTCGTCGGGTGTCATCGGGCCGACCAGCACACTGTTGTCGACGAGGCGGGCAAGCTCCGGGTAACGCGCGAAACGCCCGTAGTAGTCGGCGCGCACGGTGAGGACGACGCGCAGCCGCCCGTCCTCCCGCCGCAGCGCGCGGACCAGCTTGTCGATCAACAGCTCCCGGTCGCCGTCCCGCCAGGCGGTGAACGCCTCCTCGAACTGGTCCAACACCAGCAGGCGGACGGCGGACGCCGGCCCGGCACCCGCCCCGACTCCCCCGGCCTGCGGGCCGACAGCCGTCACGTCGGCCACGCCCGCGTCGGTGGCGCCAGGGCCGTCGGCCCGATCGGTGTCGAACATCGCCAGGTCGGCCACGCCGATCGCGCCCGTTCGCACGACGCGGATGTCCCAGCAGTCGCTTCCCGGGAGGACGCCGGCCCGCAGCGCGGGGACCAGCCCGGCCCGCACCACCGACGACTTCCCGGAGCCGGACGGGCCGACGACGGCCAGCAGGGCCGCCGCCGCGCACCTGGTCACCAGCTGGTCGATGACCCGGTCCCGGCCGAAGAAGTAGCGGACGTCCTCCTCGTCGAAGCGGGCCAGGCCCTTGTACGGGCACACCAGAGCGGAGCCGGTGCCGTCCACGGCGCCGGTGCCGTCCGGGCCACCCGGGCTGATCGCCTCCGAGCCGCTGGCACCGCCCCCGGTACTCGCGCCAGGCTCGAGCTGCTCACCCTCGGCACGGCGCATCCGCGCCTGTCTCAGGCGCAGGATTTCGGCGATCATCGCGCGCTCGGCGGCGTCCAGCTCCCGTCGGCCCGTCTCCACCTTCGCCGCGGTCTCGCCGACCCGTTGCGCGGCGCGCGCGGCGGCCCAGGCCGCGCTGTCGGCGTGGATCCTGCGGGGGACGCCGGCGCTGGACGCGCCCACCGCCGCGAGCGCGGCCGGCAGCTCGTCGCCGTGGACGTAGCTGGCGACGATCTCGGCGAGCTGCTCGGGGGCCAGTGGGCCGAGCCGCAGCGCACGCCACGCTCCGCCCGCGCCGAGCCGCCCCGAAGGCCTGGCGGTGACGACGACGAGGACCGGCAGCCCGGCGACGTCGCCGGCGATCCGATCCCACGGGTCGCGGTCGCCGGCGGAGTGCTCGCCGGGATCATCGACGATCACCAGCGTCGGGCATTCCGCGGCCGACCGTGCCAGCTCCTCGGCAGAGGTGACCGGCAGGTTCTCCAGGCCGAGGACGACGTCGGCGCCACGGGCCGCCACCCGGCGCGCGAACTCCGCCACCAGGCGGCTGACACCCATCCCCGCTTCGCCTTCGACGATGACCACGTCACCGCTGTCGCTGTCGAGGACCCGATCCCAGGCTCGTTCGAGCCAGCGCAGGTCCGCCTCCCGCCCAGCCAGCGGGTTGCGATCCGCACCGATAGCGGCGGGCACGGGCCGCGGCCGGACCGGGCTCGGCACCGGGCAGTCAGCACCGGCGAGGATGGCGGCGTACAGCGCCTGCAGCCGCGCGCCCGGATCCACGCCCAGCTCGTCGGTCAGGTGCCGGCGTGCCGAGTGGTACGCGGCCAGGGCCTCGGCCTGCCCGGCGGACTCGTACTGGGCGACCATCAGCTGGCCCCAGAAGCGCTCCCGCAGCGGATGGCTGGTCACCAGCCGCCGCAGTTCCCCGACCAGGGCGGCTGCCTCGCCCAGCGCGAGGTCCAGGTCGATGCGGTCCGCGATCGCCGCGAGCCGCTGCTCGTCGAGGCGGCGACGCTCCGCCACCGCGAACGCGGCCTCGCCGAGGTCCTCGTAGGCGTCCCCGCGCCATAACCGCAGCGCCCGGCGCAGTCTGGCTGCCGCAAGCTCGGCAGAGCCGCCGTCCCGGGCCCGCCGCGCCCCGTCCACCAGCCATTCGAACTGCCCGACGTCGACGGCGGTGGGACCGGCACGCAGGCTGTACCCGGCCGCGGTGGTGACCAGCACCTGCCATTCGGCCGAGGACCGGCCGGGCTCCAGTACCCGGCGCAGTCGGGAGATGTTGCCCTGGAGGGTCTTCTCCGCGGTCGGGGGCGGCGTGGCCCCCCACAGCCCGTCGATCAGCCCTGGCACCGACACGACCCGGTTGTGCCGGGACAGCAGCAGGCCGAGCAGGGTGCGTTCACGGGGGCCGTGCAGCCGCAGGGGCACGCCGTCCAGCCGCACCTCCAGCGGCCCGAGGGCACCGAACCACAGCCCGGAGGCAGCGGTTGACATACCGTCCCCGGACACGTGCGGGTGCCTCCTGCTTCTCCGGCCCGACCGCGTTCAGGACCGGGTCGTGGCAGTTGGTGATGAGGTTCGATATCGCCCCGGATTCTGCCGCAGATCACCCGGACGCCGATGACATTCGGCAGTCGGGTCGCCGTGCTGTACATCCTGGGCGTACGGGACGACGTCCTTCGCCACTTCGGCTCCGGCCCATGCAGTCTGGCTGCATGGGGCAGAAGACGATCGACGGCAACGAGGCGGCCGCTTCGGTGGCCTACCGGGCAAGCGAGGTCATCGCCATCTACCCGATCACCCCTGCCTCGGGAATGGGCGAGCTCGCCGACGTGTGGGCGGCCGGGGGACGCCCGAACCTGTGGGGCGGGGTGCCCGAGGTGGTCCAACTGCAGAGCGAGGGCGGCGCCGCCGGCGCCGTCCACGGCGCCCTGCAGGCGGGTGCGCTGTCCACCACCTTCACCGCGTCGCAGGGACTCCTGCTGATGCTGCCCAACATGTTCAAGATCGCCGGCGAGCTCACGCCGATGGTTCTCCATGTGGCCGCCCGGACCCTGGCCACGCAGGCATTGTCGATCTTCGGTGACCACAGCGACGTGATGGCGGCGAGGTCGACCGGCTTCGCCATGCTGTCCTCGGCGTCTCCGCAGGAGGCGCACGATCTCGCCGCGGTCGCGCACGCGGCCACTCTCGAGACACGCGTGCCGTTCCTGCACTTCTTCGACGGCTTCCGCACCTCGCACGAGCTGAACGAGGTCACGCTGCTCGGCGACCCGACGCTGGCCGGCCTGCTGTCCGAAACCCACGTCGACGCTCATCGCCGCCGCGCGCTGTCCCCGGACCACCCGGTGATCCGCGGCACCACCCAGGACCCCGACACGTTCTTCCAGGCCCGCGAGGCGGCCAACACCTACTACGCCGCCGTCCCGGGCGCCGTGCAGCGGGCGATGGACCAGCTGGCCGCGGCGACGGGCCGGGCCTACCGCATCTTCGAGTACCACGGCCACCCGGAGGCCGAGCGGGTCGCGGTGATCATGGGGTCGGGCCGGTCGGCGGTGCGCGACGCGGTCAGCCGGCTGATGGCGCGGGGCGAGCGGGTCGGGTTCGTCCAGGTCCGCCTGTACCGTCCCTTCGACAGTGCGGCGTTCCTCGCCTGCCTGCCGCCGACGGTGCGTTCGGTAGCCGTCCTCGACCGGACGAAGGAGCCGGGCGCGACGGGCGAGCCGCTGCGCCTCGACGTCCTGGCGGCGCTCGCGGAGCGGCCCGAGCGCATGCCGCGGGTGATCGGTGCCCGCTACGGGCTCGCGTCGAAGGAGTTCACGCCCGCGATGGCGGCGGCGGTGTTCGAGGAGCTGGCGCGGGAGAACCCGCGGCGCGAGGTGACGGTCGGCATCGACGACGACGTCACGCACCTGTCCCTGCCCGCGGACGAGGACAGGTTCCCGGAGCCGGACGACGTCCGGCGCGCCGTGTTCTACGGCCTCGGCAGCGATGGCACCGTGGGCGCCACCCGCACCACCGCCGGCATCGTCGGCGACCACACGCCGCTGCACGCGCAGGCCTACTTCGTGTTCGACTCCAAGAAGTCCGGCTCGATGACGGTGTCGCACCTGCGGCTGGCGCCACGGCCGGTGGACGCGCCCTGGCTGATCCGGGACGCCCAGTTCGTCGGCTGCCACCAGTGGTCGCTGCTGGACCGGGTCGACGTCCTCGCCGTGGCCGGGCAGGGTGCCACCGTCCTGATCAACACCTCGTACCCACCGGATCAGGTGTGGGACCACCTGCCGGCCGAGGCCCAGCGGCACCTGCTGGCCAGGAGCGCACGGCTGTTCGTCGTCGACGCCGACCGGGTGGCGGCGACGGCCGGCATACCCGGCATCGTCAGCCCCGTCCTGCAGACCTGCTACCTACGGCTGTCCGGCCTGTTCGAGCCGGCCGAGGCGGTCGCCGCGGTGAAGGAGGGCGTCCTCGCCAGCCAGCGCAAGCGCGGGGAGGAGATCCTGCGCCGCAACACCGCGGCCGTGGACGCGGCCCTGGGCGCCCTGCGCGAGGTCGACCTGCGCGACCGCACCGTCACCGGGCCGGCGCGCCGGCGCCTGGTCGGCGACGTACCCGAGTTCGTCCGGCAGGTCACAGCCCGGATCATGGCCGGTGAGGGGGGCCTGCTCCCCGTCAGCGCGCTGCCGGTCGACGGCACGTTCCCGGTGGGGACGGCCCGGTACGAGAAGCGCGGCATCGCCCGCGAGCTCCCGGTCTGGGATCCCGAGCTGTGCGTCAGCTGCGGCAAGTGCGCCATCGTCTGCCCGCACGCGGCGATCCGGATGACACTGTTCGACCCGGCGCGGCTCGCCGACGCCCCGCCGTCGTTCCGGCACACCCGCCCGAAGGACCCCCGGCTCGGGGAGTACCGGCTCACGATCCAGGTCGCGCCGGACGACTGCACCGGCTGCGGTGTCTGCGTCGAGGCGTGCCCGGCGAAGAGCCGGGAGATGCCGGACCACCGGGCGCTCGACATGGTCGACGCCGACTCCCGGTTCGCCGAGGAACGGACCAGCTGGGCCTTCCACGAGACCCTGCCGGCGGTCGAGCCGCGGCTCGCCTCGGCGGCCACCGTCCGTGGCTCGCAACTGCGGGAGCCGCTGTTCGAGTTCTCCGGGGCGTGTGCCGGCTGCGGGGAGTCGCCCTACCTGAAACTGCTCACCCAGCTGTTCGGTGACCGCATCGTGGTCGCGAACGCCACCGGCTGCTCGTCCATCTACGGCGGGAACCTGCCCACCACGCCGTGGACGGCCAACGCCGACGGCCGCGGCCCGGCCTGGGCGAACTCCCTGTTCGAGGACAACGCCGAGTTCGGGCTGGGCATGCGCCTCGCGCTCGACGCCCGGGCCCGGGAGGCCCGCCGGCTGCTGCGCGCCGAGGGGGCTCTGGTATCCGACCGGCTCGTCGAGGCGATCCTGGACGCCGACCAGTCGACCGAGGCCGGCATCGCCGACCAGCGCGACCGGGTCGCCGAACTGCGGCGCCGGCTGGCGGGCGGCGAGCACGCCGCCCGGAACGGGCCCACCGCCCGGCTGGACGCCCTCCTCGACGACCTCGTCGCGAAAAGCGTGTGGATCGTCGGCGGTGACGGCTGGGCCTACGACATCGGCTTCGGCGGCCTCGACCACGTGCTCGCCTCCGGGCGCGACGTCAACATGCTCGTCCTCGACACCGAGGGGTACTCCAACACGGGCGGGCAGGCGTCGAAGTCGACGCCGCGGGCGGCGGTCGCGAAGTTCGCGGTCGGCGGCAAGCGGACCCGCAAGAAGGACCTCGGCCTGGTCGCGGCGGCCTACGGCGACGTGTATGTCGCGCAGGTGGCGCTCGGTGCCAACGACGCGCACACGGTGAAGGCCTTCAACGAGGCGGCCAGCTGGGACGGCCCGTCGCTGATCATCGCCTACAGCCACTGCATCGCCCACGGCATCAACATGACCGACGGCATGGCGCACCAGAAGGCGGCGGTGCGGTCCGGCTACTGGCCCCTCTACCGTTTCGACCCGCGGGCGGAGGAGCAGCCGTTCTCCCTCGACTCCCGGGCCCCGTCGATCCCGTTCAGCGAGTTCGCCGCGACCGAGTCCCGCTTCACCCGGCTCGGCACGGCCAACCCCGAGGAAGCCGACCGGCTGGAGGCTCTCGCGCAACGCGACATTCTCGGCCGGTGGCGCGGCTACGAACACGAGGCCGCCCAGAGCCGCCCGAGCCAGGACGGCTGATCCGCATGGTTCTACCGCGCTACCTGGTCGAAAGCGGTCGGTTCCTCCATTTCTCGTCGAGGGTCTCGGGCGGGGGCGGGGCACCGAGGTCCCGCGGCTGGTATCCCTCGGGATAGCCGGGGTAGGTGCGGGTCCTGGGATCCCAGGCGAACTTGATGCGCCGCCGCGGCGGAAGCCGCCGGATCACGGCCGAACGGGCCCGCAGCGAACCCGTCGCGGCCCGGCACATCCATGCCGGCGCCGGGTCGAATCCGAAGGCGCTCAGCATGGTCTCGTCGAGCAGCGACCGCACCCCGACCCGCACCACCGGACGCAGCCGGGCGGGAAACCAGCCGGCGAACATCTCGGTCGTGTACGTCCCGATCCTGCGGTTGCTCTCGGCGAACCGGAAGGTCTCCTGCTCGTACTCGTGTTTGAAGGTGCGGAAGACGTCGAAGTCGGCGGGTATGTCGCGGATACCCATCCGCAGCCCGACCTCACGGTAGAACTGGAACGCGGCGATGGTCTCGTGATCGGTCAGCCGGCGCCAGCCGTGGGAGTTGATCCAGTCGATCGGCTCGTAGATGAAGGTGGTGAGCACGTAGCGCATGTCATCGTTGTCGATGGCGTAGCGTCCGTGGATCCGATTGATCACCCGCAGTGCCTCGCGGCCGCGCGGAGAGTCGTAGCCGACGGCGGTGAGCTCCCCCATCAGCAGGGCGGTGTCGTCGTAACGCTTCTGCGGCCGCTCCCGGAACTCACCCGTCGCCTCCAGCAGCGCCGAGACCGTCGGGACGCAGTAGGTCCGGAACAGGGCGAACTCGAGCGCCCGGCGGTAGTCCCACGGGAACTCGTACCCCGAGGAGATCCGGTAGATCTCGTGGTGATCGGCCACCGGATCCAGCTCAAGGATCCGGCGCACCCATCTGTCGCGGTCAGTGAACATTCAGGCCAGCTCGTCCCGCCATTCGGATCACCGTCGCCCGGCGATTCCCCACCGACTGATCCCATCAGTTCGGACGCGCCCCGACGCGTCCCGACGCGCCGCGTCCCGACGCCAGCTATGCGAGCGGGGCGACACGTGGCGACGCGGCCGCCGTCAGATGCCGTGCGGACCCGGCGCCGCAGGGCATCTGACGTGCGCTGGGCGACGGCGTCAGGCCGCGGGACGGTTGATGTCGGGGATCTGGACGGGAGTGGTCTGGGTCGAGGTGCCCCCGTTGAGGAACGCCATGGCCACCGCTCGGATGAACTGGTCGAAGAGGTAGAAGTTGGCCGGCATGAGCGGGAGGAGTCCCTCACGGAACAGGATGTACGCCGGCCAGCCGACCTTGATGATCGCGGCCGAGGCCAGGTCACGTGGCAGCGCGAGCCAGTTGGCGACCGTGTCGCCGAGCACGTAGCGGGTGAACTCGTTGAGGAAGCCGCGCGTGACGCCCAGGTCGACCTGCGAGACGAGCCCGAGCAGGACCTCGGCGAGCGCCTTGCCCTCGGTGGTGGGCAGCAGGATCGGTGAGAGCACCTGGGCCGACTGGGCGTGCGGTCGGCCCACGTCTTGGGAATGTACTCGTCCTTCACGCCGAGCAACGAGATCGCCACCTGCCAGCTGTGGAGGAAGGCGTTCTCATCGGCGGTCGACATCGGGATCTTCCATTCCTTCAGCTTGGAATGCACGAAGGTCCCCAGGCTGTGGAAGGTGACGAGGATGTCGCCGTTGCTGATCGGGATCGTCTCGGTCGCCCCCGACTTCCACTGCGGCAACTGCGGCAGGAGATGACGGACCGCGGCGTGCACCATCCGAGTCTTGTTCGCGGTGACGATGAACTTCCCGTTCGACTCGAAGGCGTTCAACTGGCTCAGGTCGTACCCGAAGGTGAAGGTCTTCGCCGCACGGTCCTTCATGTCGGCGCCGCCCTTCGACCAGTACACCGACCTGGCCTCTCGCGGGATGACCGTGCTCATGATTCCGCTGCCCAGTCCATACAGCATGAACAGATAGGTGTCCTTGCGCCGGTTGAAGTCGGCCGCGCGACGCAGCTGGCTCACGTCGGCCCACGACGGTAACTTGTTGGACTGCTGCAGGAAAGCGGTGACGTCGGCCGGCAGACCAGTCGGCAGGGGATGGTTGTTGTTGACCCAGGGACCGATGGCCGCATTGACCGCGGGCACCTGGCCGTTGTCGAGGACGGAGGCCATCGCCCGGTCGATGGTGTCGTCCCAGACCCACTGAGCCTTTCCGCGTGACTTTCGGTCACCGCGTGTGAGCGTCGCGGGGTGTAGTTGACGCGGGTGAGACTGAGGGCCGTGGCAAGGAAACGCGGGACCTCTGTTAGGAAGTCTGGTCCGACCAAAGATCAGCTTCTGAGAGGCCCCGCGTCCACGTGAGTGTCACATATACCGCCGAGCTGTCCCTCGGTGACCACACCGTCGACCGGCTGGAGGCCCTGCTGGCCGCGGAGCGGGCCCGCCGCGGCACCCGGGCGGGTAGGCGGGTGCTGGACTGCCGGGCGCAGGCCGTGCTCGTGCTGCGCTGGTTCGTCGACGGCACCCGGGTGTCCCAGCTCGTCCGCGACAACCAGATCGGCCGGTCGACGGGCTACGACTACCTCCACGAGGGCATCGCGATGCTGGCCGCGCAGGCCCCCGACCTGCGCAACGTACTGCTGGCGGCGAAGGCCGCCGGCTACGGCCACGTCATCGTGGACGGCACGGTGATCGAGACGGACCGGGTCCGCGCTCCCGGCCCGACCACTGGTGTGGATCTCTGGTGGTCCGCCAAGGTCCACAACCATGGTGGGAACATCCAGGTTGTCTCCGCCCCGGACGACGGCTGGCCGCTGTGGACCTCGGAGGTCCGACCCGGCCGCGAGCACGACACCACCGCGTTGCGCGCCTCCGGCGCCCTGCCCGTCCTCGGGTGGTGGGCCGCAGGCGGTGGCGAGGTCCTCGCCGACCTCGGTTACGAAGGGCTACAGGACCAGGTCGCCGTCCCGTTCAAGAAACCGAAAGGCAAGGCCCTCCCCGACGACCAGAAGAAGCACAACCGGGTTCACAACGCCCTGCGCGCCGTCGGTGAACGCGCGAACGCGCTACTCAAGAGCACCTTCCGCACCCTGGGCAACATCAGCCTCGACCCCTGGAAGATCGGCAGGATCGTCGCCGCCGCTCTCGTGATCCTCCACATCGAACACGACCGCACCACCTGACAGCCACCACGGACCGCACGACCTTGTGAATCACACACCGTAACGGACGGTTACACGGAAAGGCTCACTGTACTGCCAGACGACGGCATCCTCCGTCAGCTCACCGTCGTCGCGGAACCAGACCGCGACGCCCATCCCCAGGTCGAGGATGGCGTACGAGGCCAGCCGCGCGGACGCCATCTCGAACAACCCCGCACGCATCCCGGCCTCGATCAGGTCACGAAAACAGCCGTGGCTGTGGGCCCGGTACAGCACTTTCCACCAGCACGGAAGTCTCGCCGGCCGGATGCAACAGGCCGTCCAGGTCGCCTGCCCGGCCGGACGCACGGACCCGTTCGGGTGCTAATCGTCCAGGTCTGTCGGGACGACCAGAACGGGCCGCTTCGCCCAGTTGACCACCCGATGGGAGACCGAGCCGGTCAGCAGCCGCTCCAGGACGACCCCGCCGCCGTGCCGGGTGCCGATGACGATCGCGTAGGCGTCGACGCTGTCGGCCACGGCGAGCAGGCGCGCCGCGGGATCCCCAGCCAGGACGTGCAACCGCCAGGGCACGGCGCTGCCCGCCAGTGTCCGTTCCGCCAGCGTGCGGACCTCCCTGGTCCGGGCATCCTGGTCAGCCCTGAGGAACCGCTCGGACAGGTGCCGCCCGGGCACCGTGGAGACCATCACGCGGATCTCTCCGCGGCTGAAGGGTTGGACGTGGACGACATCGAGTTCCGCGCCCAGCTGCCGCGCGAGGTCAGCCGCCCGAACCAGGGCGGCGGGAGCTGCTTCCCGGGTGTCGACCCCGACAACGATGTGCTGCATACCCACAGGGTTTCCGCCAGCGGCCCGGCTAGGCATAGTCCGGCGGACTCCTCCCGCGGCCGCGGAGGGCACGCGGACCGGATCCAGGAGTGTCCGATCAGGCGGACACCTAACGCCCGCGTGCCCGTCCTCCGGAGTCGGCGCCTGGGTACCCAGACCGCGAGCATGGGGAGTCGCTCCCGATGTCGGGACGCCTTGCCGCGCCGAGAGTGGAGACACCGGACGGCAGCGGGCCGTCGGATCGAAAGGAGCAGACCATGCCTCGCTTTGTCATCGAGCGCGAGATCCCCGGCGCCGGGAACCTCAGCCAGGAGGAGCTGGCCGAGATCGCGCAGACCTCCAACGAGGCCGTCGCGTCGCTGGGGGTGCCCTACACCTGGGTGAACAGCTACGTCACCGACGACAAGATCTACTGCGTGCACGAGGCGGAGGACGCGGAGACCATCCTCGAGCACGCCCGTCGCGGTGGCTTCCCGGCCAACAACGTCTCGGCCGTCGCGAACGAGTTCGGCCCGCAGACCGCCGCGACCGCGACCCCGCGGTGACCGCGGCCCCGATGACGGGGCCGACGCTCCGGCGGGGCGCCCGAACCTTTCACCTCGGCGCCCCGCCCGCCCGCCTCTACCCTGACCACGTGGATCTCCTCGAACGGGACCGCGAGGTCGCCGTCGTCCGCGCGGCGATCGACCGGGCGGCGGCCGGGCAGGGGTCGGGCGTCGCGGTCACCGGGGAGTCTGGCGCGGGCAAGTCGGCCCTCCTCGCGGCGGCCCGCGCGGCCGCGCCCGGCCCGCGTTTCCTCCTCGGCGGCTGCGACCCGCTTCTGACGCCCCGGCCGCTCGGTCCGTTCCGCGACATCGCCGCGGCCGCCGGCCTGGGACCGCTGCTGCCCGGTGAGGACAGGGTCAGAGGTGAGAAGGCCGGTGACCGCGGCGCGGAGCTGGCGCTCGCCGGCGTCTGCGAGCGGATCTACGAAGCACTGCGCGACGAGACGACAGTCCTGGTGGTCGAGGACCTGCACTGGGTCGACGCCGCCTCGGTCGAGGTGCTGCGCTTCCTCGCGCGCCGGGTCGACGCGATGTCGCTGGCGCTGCTCGTGAGCTACCGGGACGACGAGATCGGTCCAGGTCACTCGGCTCGCCCGCTGCTCGGCGACTTCGCCCGGCTGGCCGGCCTGCGGACCCTCGACCTGCGGCCGCTGTCCCTCGACGCCGTCCGCGCCGTCGTCGGGGGCACCCGGCTGGAACCGAGCCGCGTGCACGAGCTGACCGGCGGCAACCCGTTCTTCGTCACCGAGATCGCCAAGGAGCCCGACCGCCCGCTGCCGACCTCGGTGCGCGACGCGGTGCTCGCCCGTACCACCGACGTCACGCTGGACGACGTCGAGGTGCTGCAGATGGTGGCGACCGCGCCGGACCGGCTCGACGACCGGGTGCTGCCCGCGCTCGGCGTCGACCTGCCCACGTTGCGCCGCCTCGACACGACCGGCCTGCTCACCCGGGCCCGCGGCGGTCTGGTCTTCCGGCACGAGCTCGCGCGCCAGGCCGTCGAGAGCACGATCCCACCGGGCGGCGCCCCCGGTTGCACGCCCGCCTGCTGGCCGCGCTGGAGCGAATCGAGCCGCGCGATCCCGCCGTCCTCACCCACCACGCGGTCGTGGCCCGCGACGGGGCCCGGGCGGCCGAGTACGCGACGGCCGCCGCCCGCCAGGCGACCCAGGCCGGTTCGCACAGCGAGGCGGCGACGTTCTTCGAGATGGCGCTGGAGCACCTCGGAACGGCGCCCGCGCTCGACCGGGCCGACCTGCTCCACAGGCTCGCGATCGAGCAGTACATGACCAGCCGCCTCAGGGAGGCGATCGCCACCGTGAGCGCGACGTTCCCGCTCTGGCAGCAGGCCGGCGACCAGGCTGGACTCGCGGCGGCGTACGACACCTGCGCCGTGTTCGAGTACTACAACGGCCGGCGCCGGCAGGCGGAGGCACACGCCGGGCGCGCCGCCGCCCTCTCGGCCGGGCCGGAGCTGGAGCAGTCCCACGCCCGCGCCCACACGACCCGGGGCTACCTCGCCTACATGCGCGGCGAGGTGACCCTGGCTCGTCGCTACCTCGACGGCGCGATCGACGCCGCGGACCGCCACGGCCAGGCGGAGCTGGCCCAGCGCGGGCGCATCCTGCGGACCTCCGCCGCCCTGCTGGCCGGGGACACCGGCGCGCGGACCCCGCTGGCCGACGACGACGAGCCGCTGCGCCGGCTGGCGGTGCTCTCCGCGCTGGCCGAGCGGATGTGGCTCACCGAGGTGTCCGACCCCCGGGTCACCCGCGCGGCGGCCGCGATCGCCGAAACCGGGACGCGCGCCGGTACTGCCGGCACGGCCGGCGGGGCGGGGATCGCCGGGACGGCCTGGGCCGCCGGCGACCTCGCGGTCTGGCTGGCCCGGCTCGGGCTGCTGAGCCAATGGCCCGACGAGGTCGCGCCGCCGTTCCGGCTCAGCCTCGCGGGCGATCACGACGAGGCCGCGCGTGGTGGCGCCGCACCGGTGAGCCCTTCACCGCGGCAATGGCCCTGTGCGACTCCCCCGACCCCGGCCAGCGGGCACGCGGCGTGGAGCTGCTGGACCAGCTCGGCGCCACCGGCACCGCCGACCGGCAGCGGGCGGCCCTGCGTCGCGACGGCATCACCCAGCTTCCCAGGCGGCCCCGCACGAGCACCCGGGCGAACCCGGCGGGCCTGACGAACCGTCAGCTCGACGTCGCCAAGCTGGTCGCCCGAGGGCTGACCAACGCCGAGATCGCCACCCGTCTGTACATCTCGGTGAAGACCGCCGACCACCACGTCTCCGCCATCCTCACCAAACTGGACCTGCCCACCCGCCGGGCCGTAGCCCTGCGCGCCGACGAGCTCGGCCTCGTCTGACCCGGCACGCAACAGGACCCCGCGCGGTCTGCGCTGTCTGGCGCATCAGGCGGCCAGCATGGCGACCGGGCCGCCGCCCGGCCCGGCTGCCCAGGACAGGGTCAGGCACTCGCGAGGCCGTTTGAGGTGCGCACGATGTTCACGATGCCACGCATGATGTCGGTCAGCCCGTAGTCCTTCGGGGTGAAGACGGCCGCAACACCGAGCGTCGCCAGGCGTTCCGCGTCCGCGGGCGGAATGATCCCGCCGACCACGACCGGGACGTCCCCGAGACCAGCCGCACGCAGCCCGTCCAGCACCTCGGGCACCA
>NZ_UBIZ01000490.1:0-247 GCF_900465275.1 Parafrankia sp. Ea1.12
GGCACTTGCCGCGATTATGTCGAACTCGGACAGTTCTCGCGCCCAATGTTTCATCGAGGGAATCCATGGACCGATTGATCCCGATCCGTCGGGCCGGATCTCGCCATGATCATCTGGTCCGACGGGTGGATCGATCCCAGGTCGGCGGAGTGTCCCGGGCCCGAGCGGCCTCCGTCAGGTCGGGCGGGGCGCGCCCCGGTAGGTCCCGAACGACCAGCTGTTTCCCTCGGGGTCACGGGCGGCGAAG
>NZ_UBIZ01000394.1:0-47091 GCF_900465275.1 Parafrankia sp. Ea1.12
AGGAACCACTGTCGGGCGGTGGAGTACCCGACTCCGTTCGCCGCAGCCCACTCCTTGAGGTTCACACCACCACCATACAGCGCTATCTGACACCATCCAGCGCTAACACGACAGCAGATTTCACCCCCCGGTGGCGTGGCGGCCGGCCCCGGGCGGCCGCTACGGGCGGACGAGGACCTTGAGGACCTTGCGGTCGTCCATCGCGCGGTAGCCGGCGGGGACGCCCTCGAGGGAGACGGTGCGGTCGAAGACCTTGCCGGGCTCGACCTCCCCGTCGAGGACGGCGGGCAGCAGCGTCTCGATGTAGGCCCGGACAGGCGCCGGGCCCCCGGTGAGGGTGATGTTGCGGCCGAAGAGGCTGGGGAAGCCGATCGGCGCGTCGGCGTACTGGGGCACGCCGACCCGGCTGATCACGCCACCCGGCCGGACCACACCGAGGGCCTGGTCGTAGGCGGCCCGGTAGCCGACGGCCTCGAGTACCGCGTGGCTGCCGTCGCCGCCGGTGAGCTCCCGCACCCGGGCGACGCCCTCCTCGCCGCGCTCGGCGACGACGTCCGTCGCGCCGAACTCGAGGCCGAGGTCGGCGCGGGCCTTGTGCCGCCCCATCAGGATGATCCGCTCCGCGCCGAGCCGGCGGGCCGAGAGCACCGCCATCAGCCCGACCGCGCCGTCACCGATGACGGTGACCGTGGTGCGCGGGTTCACGCCGGCCCGGACGGCAGCGTGGTAGCCGGTTCCGAACACGTCCGAGAGGGTCAGCAGGGACGGCAGGAGGGCGGAGTCCTCGGCCACCGGGACCTTCACCAGGGTGCCGTCGGCCTGCGGGACGCGTATCGCCTCGGCCTGGCCGCCGCCGACGCCGCCGGCCGCGAAGAACCCGCCGGTGCGGCACGAGGTGTGCAGGCCCTCGCGGCAGAACTCGCAGGTGCCGTCCGACCAGGCGAACGGGGCGATGACGAGGTCGCCGGCGCGCAGCGTCGACACCTCGCCGCCGACCTCCTCGACGACGCCGATGAACTCGTGGCCCATCGGGACGCCCGCCGGGGTTGCCACCAGGCTGTGATACGGGTGCAGGTCGCTGCCGCAGATACACGCCAGCACGACGCGCACCAGCGCGTCGGTCGGCTGCTCCAGCGCCGGGTCGCCGACGTCGGCGATCCGCACGTCGCCGGCGCCGTACATGTATGTCGCTCGCATGGGTCTCTTCCGAGGTGCTTGTCGAGGGGGTGGCCGCCCCGGCGGGGCTGACCCGTGGCCCGCCCTCGAGGGGCGTGCGCACCGCGCCGCGCGCCTGCGCGCCGCGTGCTGCGTGCTGCGTGCTGCGTGCTGCGTGCTTCCAGCGAACAGGCTGGCACGCGCGGGTGGGAGTCCCTGCCCGACCAAGCACTGGCAGAACCCCCCACGCCGGCTCTACCCGGCGGCGACGGCCAACGGTATTCCGCGGCGCCGCCTATCGGTTTGACCGACATGCGAACAGTACGATCCATACTCCATTTGCCACCCTTCTTCGACCCCACTAGGCTGGTGTCCGGAAACACCCGGACGATGGGCGTCCGAACACGAAGAGGGGTCTTTCTGATGGCACGCGAAGTAATATCGCTCATCAACGTCTGGTGCGACAACGTCGGGAACCACGGTACGGAGAGGATCGCTGCCACCAGGACCGCGGTGCTCGCCTACGACGGCAGGCTGGTGCGGCTCGACGTGTGCGACGAATGCCGCGACGAAATAGCGTCCGTGCTCGGCGAGTACGCGGAGTACGGCGAGACGGTGGCCATCGCCCGAACGGCCAAGATAGACACGGCGTGGACGGACGTGGAGAAGAACGACGCTATTGCGCCACCGGCGCCGGAGAGCGCTCCGAAACGCCCGGTGCCGGCCCGCTCCCGGCCACGCCGCCCGCACCAGACGGCGTCCGCGACCGACGTCCGCGCGTGGCTGAGGGAACACGCCGAAGACCACGGGCTGACCCTGCCCGAGCGGGGCTCGCGCCTGACCGCCGAGCTCAACGCCGCCTACGACCGGGGCCACGGCTGGGCCGACACGGACGGTACCTGGCGCCCGGTCGCCGACGCGCCCGCTGACGCGCCCGACGAGGTGCCGGCGACGGCCCGGGAGACGGTCCCCGGGTGACCCCGCCGGCCAGGCCGACCGCACCGGCCCCGGCGACCGCGCCGGCCCCGCGGGCGACCCCGGCTCAGTCACGGATCATGCCCTTCGTCCGCATGAGGAACTCGCCGAGATAGCGGTCATGCGGGATGCCCGGCCGGATCCAGTAGGTCGGGTGGTCGCCGATGTAGACATTGCTGATCGTCGGCTCCGCGACCAGCTCGTCCAGGAGCGCGTCGTCCGCGGTGATCGCGGTGAGGACGAGGGAGCCCCGCACCGGCCCGACGCCGTCCTCGCGGGACCACGGCGCCATCCACACGCAGGGGAAAGGCAGCTCGATGCCGGCCTGGGGCGCGTCCGACCTGTCCAGCTGGAGCACCGCCGGGCGCAGGGCGGCGCTGCCGTCGCCCAGCTCGTCGGCCACGCCGTCGCCGCCCAGCAGCATCCGCGCGTCGCCGGCGTGGTCGAGCAGGTAGCGCTCGACGGCGTGGGCGGCCGCGGCGCCCCGCACCGGCAGGACGGCCTTCTCTTCCTCCGGCTGCAGCGTCGGAATGGCCGCCAGCCGCTCGGCGAGGGCCGCGGCGACCGGCGCCGGGTCGCCGGCGACGAACACGGCGGTGGTGTTGACGCAGGCGGCCCCGCCCTCGTGGCTGACGGAGTCGACGACGACGTCCAGGTGGGAGCGCCAGTCCGGGTCGTCGAGCAGGATCTTGGTCCGGCCCGGGCCCTGCGTGAGCACCCGCGGGTCCCGGCCGTACCTGGCGACGACGTCGTCCCCGCCGTAGGCCATCGCCAGCTCCGCACCGTCGATGATCTCGTCGGCGACCCGGTGGTCGGTGGGCAGCAGCAGCACCGAGTCGTCGGGGAAGCCGGCCTCGCGCAGGGCGAGGATCAGCCGGTGCGGGGTGAACGGCTCGCGCCGCGACGGCCGGACGGCCACCCGGTAGCCGAGCGCGAGTGCCTCCAGCCACAGCGAGTGCACCGCGGGATGGTTGCCCGCCGCGTGCACCGCGAAGACGTTCCCGCGCCGGGTCCACAGCGCCCGCCCCTGCCTGGTCAGCGGGTCGTGCCAGTCGTCGACGGCCGCGGCCGGCCGGGCGGCGTCGGCCGAGGCGTACGCCTCCTGGGCGGCGAGCGCGACCGCGTCGGTCGCGGCCCGCACGACGGAGATCGGCAGGCCGCACACCCTGGTGACCGTGTGCTCGTACTCGTCGCGGGACATCCCGTCGATGACCCCGGTGGCGAAGATCTGGCCGGCGTGGGCGAGCGCGGCGGCGCGGCGGTCGGCGGTCAGGGTGTCGGCCCGGTGCAGGGCGGCCATCCCGCGCCGCACGAACAGGCTCGGTACCAGGCTCAGCTCGGCGACGGGCCGCCCGGTGACGTCGGGGATCGTCTCCCGGTTGCGGGCCCGGTACGGGCCGGCGGGGCCGAGCGCGTCGAGATCGATCAGGCCGGCCATCAGTAGACCCCCTCGATGAGCGGCTCGTCGTCGAAGACCGCCACCGGGCCGACGTCGGCGACCGAGTCCCCCATCTGCCCGGGCGGCGGTTCGATCCGGGTCGCCAGGTCGCGTTCGAGGTTGTTGGGCAGCAGGGCGTTCCTGCTGATGTGGTGCATGATCACCTGGCCGCGCTCGCCGTACCCGACCGGACGGCGGGTCTGCGGGTCGACGACCTCGAACGAGATGTACGGCGAGTACGGGTCGAAGACGCACGGGTCGTCGGCGGTCAGGCCGAGCCGCTCGTGCGCCGCGCCGAGCACCATCGTGCTGCCGTACACGCCGTAGATCTGGATCTCGGGGAAGACCTCGTCCCGGAGGATCGACCGGGTGTCGGCGTCCATGTGCGCGCCACCCCAGGTGATCACCCGCACGTGTTCGTTGACGAGTTTCACGAGGTCGTCGCGGCGCGCGAGCCGTTCCAGCAGCGGCGGCGTCGTCACGAGCACCCCGATGTCCTGGGTTTCGAGGATGCGCCCGGCCTGGTCGATCACGTGCTCGGCGTAGCGTTCGGCCTCCTCGGGACGGCCGTCCGCGAGCACCTTGCGGACCCAGCGCGGATCGAGGTCGACGGTGAAACGGACCGAGCCGCGCTGCCGTGCCTGCCGGCCGACGAACTCGCCGAACACGTGCGGGCCGCTCGGCGCCACGGACAGCCAGCCGACGCCGTTGGGGACACCGCGCCGGTCGCTGAGGTCCTGCGAGTTCGCCACCAGGCGCCGCATCCAGTCCTCCAGGATGACCACCCGCTTGGGCGCCCCGGTCGTCCCACCGCTCTCGTAGACGCCGACCACGTCCGGGTCGGGCCCGTAGCCGCGCGGGATGAGATCCTGCACCCGGACGTCGCGGAGCTGGTTCACAACGTTGGGGAAGCGCGCGAGATCGGCGAACGTGCGCACGTCGCGGCGCGGGTCGAAATCGAAGGTCTCCGCCGTCCGCAGCCAGAACGGCGATCCCGTCTCCGGCGAGAAATGCCAGCGCATGGCCGCCTGGATGAGCGCGTCCGGTTCCGGCTCGGCCCCGAAGGGGGCGTCCAGCACAGGATCGGGCTCCAGCACAGGATCGGAACGATGCGACATTCTGTCCTCCTCCAGCACGCTTGATGCGATTTCCCGGGCCGATCGCCGGCCGGGCGGCGGGCCGCGACGAGCGCTGGCCGTCACGGCGATCGGCACCGGTCGGCGTGACGGAGATCGGCATGCCGGGGATCGGCGTGATCGGCTGCGTCGGCGTGCGGGAGCGGGCTTGGCAGGAGGGCACGACCGCAGGGATCACCGAAGGCCAGCCGGCAGCCGCGTTCCCGCAGGCGGGCCGCGGTGGCCGGGCCGTCCACCCCGTCGGCGACCACGGTGATGCCGAGACCGATCAGGGTCGCGAGGCCGGTGCGGGCGAGGGCCGCGGCCGGATCATCGCGGCCGGGGGCCGTCCAGGTCGCGGTGAGGTCGGAATGGACGGTGACGATGTCCACCGGGGCACTGCCGAGAATGCCGATGGCGGCGTCGATCAGGGTGTCCGGTGCCCCGATCTCGGCGAGCCCGATCCGGACCCCGCTGGCGCGGACGCGGCTGACCACGTCACCGAAGTCGGCCGGGCCTGCGGCGCGCGGGGTGGGGCGGATCTGGAGGACGAGGCCGGCGGGCGGCAGGTCCGCCGCCCGCAGCGCGGCGGCGACGTCGTCGACGAGGGTCGGCTGGCCGGCCCGGCGGGCGGAGATCGTGACGTGCACGGGCAGCGGACGGCCCGACCCGTCCGCACGGCAGGCGGCGCGCAGCAGGATCCGGTCCAGGGCCGGCACCAGGCCGAGGGCATCGTCGGCGGGGAGCGGCCGGGTGGCGCCGAGGTCGGGATGTGCCCAGGCGAGACGCGCCTCGTGGGCTACCGGGGTGGCGGTGGTGAGGTCGATGATGGGCCGGTAGATCACGGCGAGCCGGCCGTCGGCGGGCTCACCGCGGGCCGCGGCGTCGAGCGCGGCCCGCAGCGCGGAGCCCGAGCGCGGCACGGCGAGATCGGGGGTGTAGACCGTCTGCCGCCCGTCCCCCTGGGCTTTCGCCGCGTACATGGCCAGGTCGGCGCGGTGCAGCAGGGCGTCCGCGGTGACGGGCCCGGTGGCCGGGTCGACGACGACGAGGCCGGTGCTGGCCGCGACGGTGAACGTGGTGTCGGCGAGCCGGATCGGCGCCCGCACCGCGGCGGCGAGCCGCCGCCCGACCGATCCGGGGTCCTCGGCGTCGGCGTCCAGCAGGATCGCGAACTCGTCCCCGCCGAGCCGGGCGACCGTGTCCGCCGGCCGCACGCACCCGGCCAGCCGACGGGCGGTCACCCGCAGCAGGTCGTCGCCGGCGGCGTGCCCGAACTCGTCGTTGACCCGCTTGAATCCGTCCAGGTCGCAGAACAGCACCGCGAGACGTCCGGCGCCCAGGTCACGCCGGCGCAGCGCCGAGTCGAGCCGTTCGGTGAACAGGGCGCGGTTCGCGAGCCCGGTGAGCGGGTCGTGGAACGCCTGGTAGTGCAGCTGGCGCTGCTTCTCCTCCACCTGGCCGAGCAGACGGATGTTGTCGCTCATCGTGGTCATCTGCCGGAGCAGCGCGATCAGCAGCAGGGCGAGCAGCGCCCAGATCTCCTCCTGCTGGGCGATGTCCTCCCGGGAGAGTTCGAGCAGCGTCGCGACGCCGGCCGCGGTCAGCGGCAGGTACGGCAGCATGGCGTGCCACCGCCGGCGCCGCGAGGGGACGAACGTGTCACCGCTCCCGTCCACGGCGGCGCGCCCCGGCCGGGACGTCTCCGGCGCCAGCGCCGCCAGCCCGACCAGCAGCGGCCCGGCGATCAGCAGCAGGTCCAGCAGCCGCGGGACGTCCGTCCCACCACGGACGACCACCGCCATGTAACTGGCGATCGAGGCGGTGACGGTGAGCAGCCCCATGATCAGCAGGCTCAGGCCACCACCGGAGCGCGGCTGGCGGAACACCACGACCAGGATCACCACCACGGCGATGATCAGGGTGTTGGCGGACAGGACGATCGAGTAGATGGGCCCGTCACCCAGCGGCCCCCACGCCGCGATCGCGTCCTCGAGGATGGTGATCCAGGCCAGCAGCGTCACCGCGCCGGCCACGATCAGACCGTCCATGATCGTGATCACGTACCAGCGGCGGTCGCGGCCCCGCCCCGGCGGCCGCAGCGACAGGTCGAACGGGTCGGTCGGGTAGCACAGCACTCCGGCCAGCCCGAACGCCTGCGGGATCAGATAGGCGAGCGAGGACGCGTCCTGCCGCGGGACCGGTGGCCCGCGGCTGGCCATGGCCGGGAACATCTCCGCCGCGCCGGCGCCGATGCCCAGCACCATCCCCGCGACCAGCAGCCGCCACGCGCGTTCCGCGCCGCGCCGGCGCAGGCCCGTCACCACGCAGGTCCCGCCGCCCAGCAGCAGACAGAAGATCATGATCAGGCGGACGGTGAGAAGTGCCGGCCGGGCCGGCAGGGCGACCGCGACGACCGCCGATCCGACGACCAGCAGCGCGCTGATCACCACCGCCGGCCAGAAGTAGCCGCTGCCGGCCGCCTGGCGCGGTACCGTCCGCGGTTGATCGACTGGCGGCGCGGACGGGTCGACCATCACGTTCACCGCCTTCAGGCGGGCCGCGGCCAGCGCCGTCGCCGGGCCGCGGCCCATCCCCCTCCTCTTGCCCCGGGCCGGGCGGGGATATCCGGATGGCTACGGAAAGCAACCAGGAGTAGACGCCCTGGCGCGGCGGCCGCCCGCGGACCGCCCGCGGACCGCCTAGGTTCTCAGGCGAGCGTGTCGACGGTGACGTCCCAGAGCCGGGCCGCGGCCTCGGGGTCGAGGGCGTAGGCGGCCACACCGCCCCGGACACCCGGAGTGTTCGGGAGCGCCTCGTTGCAGTCCTCGAAGTACCGGCCGCCGATCCCGTCCAGCAGCGGCGAGGTCGCGAGCAGCACCGAGGTCGCGGCGCCCTGCTCGACGGATTTCCAGACCAGAGCCGGGGCGTTGATCTGGCCACGGAGCCGGTCGAGATCCTCGGTGCTGATGTGGCGCTGCAGCCTGGTGGCGATCGCCCCCGGCATCAGCGCGTTCACGGTGATGCCGTCGTCGGCCCAGCGCCTGGTCGCCTCGACCGCGAACAGCACGTTCGCGGTCTTGGACTGGCCGTACGCCGCCCACGGCTCGTAGGCGCGCTCCCGGAAGTGGATGTCGGAGAAGAACACCGGCGATCGCAGGTGCCCGCTCGAGCTGACCGACACCACCCGCGCGCCCCCGGCCGCCGCCAGCGCGCCGCGCAGGCCGGAGGCCACCGCGAAATGACCGAGGTGGTTGGTCGCGAACTGCAGCTCCCAGCCTTCCGGCGTGCGCAGCTCGGGCGTGGCCATCACACCGGCGTTGTTCACCAGGATGTGCAGCGGGCCGTCCCAGCCGGCGACGAACGCGGCGACCGACGCCCGGTCGGCGAGATCCAGCGGCGCCACATGGATCTCCTTGTTGTCCGTGGCGGCGACGATCTCGTCGGCGGTCCGCCGGCCCGCCTCGACATCGCGGACGGCAAGGGTGACCTCGGCGCCCGCCCCGGCCAGCGCCCGGGCCGTCTCGACCCCGATGCCGGACGACGCGCCGGTCACCACGACGCGGCGGCCACCGAGATCGATCCCGGCCACGACCTCGGCAGCGGTGCACTCGGCGGTGAACGGTGTGGTGATCCGCCCGGACGTCGCCATGACCTCTCCATCCCCGGGTGATCCGGCCGTGCGGCACTCACCCGATCCGCTCCGATGGAGCCCCCGCGGGACTCCCGCTACTGCCATCTACCAGACGGCCTGCCTCAACACCCACCGCCGGCACCCGGGGGTACGACGCTAGACCGCGACGGCCACCACCATGGTCCTGGCCGGGTCGTCATGCACAGACCCGCCGTGCGACGGGCTGACGATCACCCCGGTGATCTCCCGGTCCTCACGGACCAGGGTGAGCCTGCCGACGACGTAGGTGCCCCTGCTGTCCCGGGCGAGCACGACTCGACCGTCCCAGAGATCGATCTGGCCAGGTGCCACGACCTCGAACACCTCTCCGGGGGCTTCTGCGAGGCGGAACCGTTCGTCGTGGCCCGCGAGCTCCGCCGGCGTGAAGGCCGCCAGATCCAGCGAAGTGATCTCACGCGCCGCCGCGTACCGGTCCGCCCGGCCGATGTCCGGCTCACCGAGCAGCCGCTGCAGGACGTCGAGAGCGGCACCGCGGCGCAGGATCTCGTGGTGACGTTCGTTGCGGAAAACGCGTAGGCAGCGGTGGCAGCTGGTCTCCGGGCCGCACTCGCAGTCACGGACCCGCGCAAGCGCCGCCGGCAACACCAGGTCCAACGCGTCGGCGATCCGGCGCACATTGCCGGCGCCACCCGGCACCGTGTCGTAGATCATCATCGAGGTCGAGCCGAACCGGTTGAGGAACAGGGTGCCGTCGATGTCGTCGCGCGCGATCTCCAGGGCCACCGAGGCGCCTTCCGCCAGGGCGTACAGCACCGACCGCCACACCATGTCGTCGGCGCCCACCGCCGCCTGGCCGTCGAAGGCGATCTCCAGGACGTCCGTCTGGTACTTGTGCGCGAGCGAAAGGGCCTCGAGCGGGCCGGTGCAGCTCTGCCCCGTTGTCGGCTGGTGGTGCTCTCTGACACTGGCGGCGGCCACCGGACGGCCGTAGCCGCACCACTTGCAGATCAGGTAGCCGGACCCGGCCGGGCCGTCGTTGAGGCTCACCAGCTCGCCGCGTGCGCCAGCCCGCGCGTAGACGGTCCCACCAGGCTTCTCGACCTTGTACTCCTCGATCTCCGCCCCGGGCGAGACGACATGGGTGCCGCCGTGCCAGGACCGCCGCGGCGGGCTGGCACCGGGCCGGCCCGGTTTACGTTCCGCGACGAACCCGTAGACCGGCAGGGCGTAGCGCCGTGGCGCGCCGACGAGAGGTGTCCCGCACCGCGGGCAGACGGGATCCAGCTCCGCGATGCTGTCGCGGAAATGCCCACAACCGGCGCAGATCGTGTAGTTGAGCCGTTCCAGCTCACGGTTCGGCAGCCGGTACACACCACCGGAGCGCCACAGCAGCCCACCGGCGACGATCTCCGCCGCCGGCGCGTACTCGTAGACGGCGGTCGTCAGGTCCCGCGACAGTTCGATCTTGCTCGCCGTCGGCGTGCCGATGTGAGAGACCCGCAGCTCGACCGTGTCCACCGGGAATCCGTACTTCGGCAGCACGTTGCGGTTCGCGAGCAGACCGATCAGATCGCGCTCCTCCAGCGTCCTGATCACACGCCCGTAGGTCCCGGCGAGGGAGTCCCTGCGGTTCTCGTACGCCTCCTTCCGCATCCGCTCGTACGTCTCGATGTCCGCGGTGTACTCGGCCAGCACGTCGACCAGCAACCCGTCCAGCTCGCCGACCCAGGTCCCGTCCGTGATGCCGAGCTCGTCACGCTCGGCCGCCGACGGGATGATCGCGGCCAGCGAGTCCGCGACCGCAGCCGGCAACGGACGCAGGAAAGGGGCCACGAGCGTCGCGGGCGCGAGCCCGGTGGTGTCCGGCGAGAAGAACTCACCGGCCTTGCGCCAGACGGCGCCGAAGGTGTCGAACTGATACCGGAAGAACGCGGACAACGCGACGGAGTGGAGGTGCCGACGGTCGATGCGCGGGTTGCCGAGCGGCACCAGCGGCGCGCGCACCTTCCCCGCGACCATGTTCTCCGGTTCGGCGAACCGGGCCAGGTCGTGCGAGCGACGCTGGGCGTAGGTGAGTACGAGCGCGGCCGAGTCGGTACGCCGGCCCGCCCGGCCGGCCCGCTGTACGTAGTTGGCCGTTGTCGGCGGCATGTTGCGAAGAACGACCGTCTGTAGCTCGCCGACGTCCACACCGAGCTCGAAGGTCGTGGAGCAGGACAGCGCGTTGACCCGGCCGGCGACGAAATCCTGCTGGATCTCCGCGGCCCGATCGCTGCGCCACTGCGCGGTGTGCTCCATGACCTTCAGTGGCACCGGGTCCATCGTCCGGTACAGCGTCCGGTAATGGTGCTCGTCCGCGGCCGGCAGGTGCCACTCGGTCAGCTCGCCGGCACAGTTCATGGTGGGGCAGACCCCGGCCACGTTCACCGCGGTGATCGTGCGGCATCGCCCGCACTCCCACATCCGCTCATCCGGGGTGACCAGACGCGGCGTCAGGCGCTCGTGGTTGAGCTGGTAGACCACGCCAAGGCCCGGCTTGTTGACGGCGACGAGCCACCGGTCCCGGGGGTCGGTCACCCTCGGGTCGTTCACCAGCATCTTCCACAGGCCGTCGAGGAGCTGGACGGGGTCGTCGCCCCGACCCAGCACCGCGAGCACCCGGCGCAGGTAGTCGACCCGCCGATTCATGCCACGGGTCGGCAGCCAGCTCAGGACCTTCCGCTGGCGTTCCGCGCCCGTGCTGCGCAGATAGATCGGCCCCCTGCGTGGCTCGAACACCTCGTCGCTCGGGTCGACGTCCTCCGGAGCGCTGACCGCGCCCTGGCGACGCACTGTCCGCAGCAGCTCCTCCACCAGGCCCCAGGCCTGCTCGGTGGTCAGGCCCAGGTCGAGCAACGGCCGCGGTGGCGCCCAGCCGGGGTCCCGGTCCAGTGCCCAGCGCAGCAGGCCGATTCCTTCCAGGGACATCCGTTCGTCGAAGCTGAGCAGCTCCTGCTGGGCCCACAGGTCGACGGCCCGGACCTTCTCCTGTTTTGAGAGACGGCGTTCGAACACCCCGGCACGGGTCGCCGCCCGGACCGAGTGGTGGAGGAGGTCGCCCCGCCTGACGTCCGCATCACCGTCGTCATCACCGTCGTCGACGGCTTCCCCGGTGGCGGCCACGAGGCCCTGATAGAGGATCCGCCGGTGCTCCGCGCTCGCATAGGAGTCCTCGAGGTAGGGCGCGAAGTAGGCGGCCGACTGGCGGCTGTCGCTGAAGAACAGGATCTTGCGTCCGCCACCCGGCAGCGCCGCCTGTTCCGTGTCGTCCATCGGCGGCAGCAGCTGGTACAGGGATGTCGCGAGTACCGACACCGCGGCGTCGTTGCCGCTCTCGAAGGACCGGATCAGCCGGCCGCCCCGGCCGCCGCAGCTCAGGCAGTGACCGAGTTCGCCGCCACCCGTCTTCGGCCTCATCAGCCGGACGGGACGGGCTGGCGCCCCGCCGCAGGCCGGGTCCGCGCAGGTGGCCGCGCTGCCAGGGCGATAGCAGCCGGAGCGGGTGCACAGCGTCCCCTGAACGGAGTCCCCCTTCCCGGCCGCGCCGGACCGGGTCTCCTCCAGGATCTCGTCGTCCTCGTCGCCGCCGCCAGCCATGGCATCGTCCATCGCGAGCCACACCTGGTGGGCGTCGTCCATGCCACGCCGGGAACGGAACACCGCCTTGGGCCCGACCCTCTCGAGCACCCCGGGCAGATAGACCGCCCCGCAGCGCCGGCAGGCCGCGAACTCGAAGGCCGCGGCGGCGCAGTGCTCGCAACGCTCCCGCCGGGTGAGCGTGACATGCGGCCCGGACTCCGCGAAGCAGGTGAACGCCCCCTCGGTGGCGCGGGCGAACAGGTGGAAGCGGGTGGACAGGACAGGGGTGCCGGCGGCGGTCCTGGTGGCGTTGGCGAGTTGGACGAGTGCCGTGGCCCGGTCGGCGGCAGCGTGTGCCGGTGCCTCCGGGAACAGCTCGGTGGCGAGGTCACCGAGCGGCGCCGGCCCCTCGGTGAGCCGTTCCCGCAGCTGGCGCAGCCGGCTCTCCGTCGCCAGTGCCTCACCGGCGTCGTCCCCCTGATAGCCGTGGCCGCGGGCGGCGGCGAGGACCGCGGCCCGCGCCTCGCCGGAACCAAGCAGCGCCGAGTAGTCCTCCCCGGCGAGCGGGCCCCAGGCGGGCCCGTCAGGAGCCGGCACCCGTTCCGAGACGACGAGGTCCTGGCGGTCCGGGTCGCCGTCGGCATAGTCGAACGGCGCGCTGAACAGCGTCTCGGCGAACCGTGTCACCGCGTGGGGATCGGCGCCGACCGTGGCGCTCGTCGCGATGCAGCGCAGGTTGGCGACATCGACCGGGTCGATGACCCGGTCGCGCAGCCGGCGCAGCAGCATCGCGAGCTCGGCGCCACGGGTGCCGTCGTACACGTGCGCCTCGTCGACGACCAGAAACCGCCAGTTACCCCCGTGCTCGCCCTGGAACAGCGCGATGTCCAACGGCCGCAGCAACAGGTATTCGAGCATCGCGTAGTTGGTGAGCAGCAGGTGCGGTGGCGTGGCGCGCATCTGCTCCCGGCTGAGCAGCTCGTTGGGCAGCATCGGCTCGCCCGGGTTCTGCGCGGCGAACTTCGCCTGCGCGTCCCTGGTGCTTTCCTGCGTCTCTCCGGTGTAGCGGCCGAAGGTGATGTCGGGTTCGTCCGCGAGCAGCTCCCGCAGCCGCTTCATCTGGTCGTTGGCGAGGGCGTTCATCGGGTAGAGCAGCAGTGCCCGCACCCCTGGGCCGAGCGTGCCGCGGGCACGCTGCGCGGACAGCTCGTTGAGGATCGGGAGCAGGAAGCTCTCCGTCTTGCCCGAGCCCGTACCGGTGGCGACGATCAGGTTGCGGCCCCGCGCGACCTTGCGGACGGCCTGCTCCTGGTGCCGGTACAACGGCCGGTCCACCGGCACCCGGATGCGTCCACCGACCAGGTCCGGATGCACGACACCTTCGGCGGCGAGCTGCCGCAGGGACGCACCGGTCCAGTACGGCGGGGTCGCCTCCACCAGCGGTCCCCGGGTGATGCCGGTGCCCACCGCCTCGCCGATGGCCGCGTGCAACGCCGCTGCCAGCCGCGGGTCACGGGGCACGATCAGACTGCGCAGGTACCGCTGGTACGTGTCGACGATCGCCTCGCTGGCGCTCAGCGGGTCGAGCCGGCTGGTCATCGGTCACCCTTCAGTTCCCGGGGCAGGTTGGTCGTCTGACAAGCAGTCGCCTGACGAGCGTTGGTCGTCTGACGAGCGGACGGAATGCCCGCGGACGGCACTGCGGGACGCCGCGGCGCGGCGCCCCGCAGGAGCAGCTCGGCGAGCAGCACATCGATGGTCACCAGGTCGGGGGCATGCCGGGCCAGCGCCGTGTGGGCGGGCAGGAGCGCCTGGTAGACCTTGAGCGACCGATCACGATCATCGCTCCTGGCCGCCTGCCGGGCGAGCCCGGCCAGCCCCAGGGACACCGCGGGCAGCAGCAACCAGCGCGGCGCGTCGGCGTCCCGACGGGCCGCGATCGCCGCCTCCAGCGCTGACGGCACCTCGGCGAGCGTGAGCGCCGCGAGCACCCTGCGCAGGGTGACGTCCGCCGTCCGGGCGAGGTCCCTGATCTCCTCCTGGTTACGCGCGTCGAACAGCCGGCGGGCGGCTACGGCCCTGGTGTCGGCGTCGAGCAACGCTCCCGGGACCACGCCACTGGCGCGCCAGACGTTCTCCAGCTGATCGGGGGGCAGTTGAGCGAACCGCGCGACGGCCGCGTCGAAGCGGCCGGCGGTCCGATGCGGGTCGGAGCCGCCGTCGAGCACGACCAGCGCCACCTCACCCGCAACGGAGCCGAGGCGATCCCGCTGCGCCTCGCGGCGCTGCTCCCGCTCCGTCTGGCGGGCCGCCCATCCTGGGTCGAATCGACGCGGGTCCGGTGAACCCGGCCGTCCCTGGACGCCCCGTGGTCCGCTCGCGGCCCGCAGATGGACGGCGCCGGCCAGGATCGCGGCCAGCGGGCTCGCGGACCAGAGGGCACGCTCGTCGTCGGCCGACAGACGGCTCCCGAGCGGCAACGCGGCCAGGCCGGCCTGCACCAGCGGAGCGACGGACGCCGTCGCGTCGACGCGGGCCGTGAGCGGCGCCGCGAGCGCGTCGGACGGGTGGGCCGCGAGCAGCGCCGCCGCGACGGGCCGGCCGTCCCGGGGCAGCCCGCGCCGCCGCAGGTCCTCGGCGACCCCGTACAGCCGCAGGGCGGCGACCGCGCCACCCGCGGACCGGGGCTGCCCGCCTCGGCCCGCCAGGCAGGCGGACAGTTCGGTCTCGACGGCCACCGGCCCGCTCGGGTCCGCCGGCGCCCGCCACAGCCGATCACGCAGGAGATAGACGTCCTCGTAGTCGCGAGGGTCGGGCCAGTCCGGCCAGTCGACCGGCACCCAGGGGTCGTCGAGGCGGAGCACCACCAGCAACGGGCCGGCGTCGCGCAGCTCGGCCGGGAGCGGACCGCTGCACCCGGCCTCGTCCAGCGTCACCAGTACGGGCGGACGCCACGGGGCGTAGAGCTGATAGCAGCCGGCCACGACGCCGCCGACGCCGGGAAAGCCCTGCGTGCTCAGGACCTCCGCGCCCTCCGTGGGGATGATCTCGATGCCGGTGGCGAGCCGGCGCGGTGCGTAGCGGATGACGGGGATCCGCAGACCGCTCAGATCGACCTCGACGACCGCCCGCCGGTACCGGGCGACGGTGTCGGCCAGCCGGGTGAGGTCGAACCGGGCCACGGTCGTCTGCCGGTCGCGGGTTCGCGGGATCCGCTGCAGCTCCTGGTCACCGGCGCTGACAACCAGCTCGGCGGGCACGGCCGCGGGTAGCTGGACCAGCAGCTCGCCACGGCCGTCGGTCTCCGCGTGCAGCCGCAGCGGCTGATACGACCAGGTGTTCCGGGCTCCGGGGACGACCCGCCGCAGGGCCATGTACGGCGCGCCGGCGAGCAGCTGCCGGCTGTGGCCGTGGGCCGAGGCGGTCACCCGGGCGGTGATCTCGTGGCGGCCCAGCGAGACCCGCGCCGGCGAGACACCGGGCCCTCCGCCTCCGGCCGGGCCTGCCTGCGCGTCGGTGCCGAGCTGGAGGGTCAGCCCGGCTGGCACCAGCCCGGCCAGGCTCATCTCGCGCCACGGCGGGTCGCTGCGCACGACCAGCCCTTCGGCGATCTCGACGACCCGTGTCAGGCCACGGCCGAGCGGACCGCGCACGGTGACCTCATAGGCGCCGAGAAGCGGGCGGGGCAGGCCTTCCCACGGGTCGACCCAGCGGGTCGCGGACCGCTCCGGCCGGGCGGAACCAGCGCGAACGTCGTCGCCGGCGCCCGGGTCGATGAGGCCAACCGGGTCGACGACCGTATCGATGGCGCCAACCGTGACGTCCCTCGCGGCAAGGCTCTGGTGGGCGCCGGGACGGCGCACCCGGACGGCCCAGGTGACCGGCACGGTTTCGACGGGCAGCGAGAGGCGAGGCGGCGCGCCCAGGACAGGCGTTCCGAACACCGTCGTCACATTCCGGAGCGGGGACGGCAGCTCCAGATGGGCGCGACGGGCGGTGTGCACGAAGCGTTGCCGGCCGGCGTACCCGAGCGCCTGAACCCCGGTGAGGTCGACATGCCGCAACAGCCAGCCGCTCCACCCGTACGGAGGCGGCGCGTCCTCGAGCTCGGCCGGGGTCCCGCCGACCGCCTCGAGGTCACGCTCGCCGAGCTCCTTGGGATCGGGGTGGAGCAGCCACACCGGGCCCTGCGGCAGCGAGTCGGCCGGGCCGATCCGCATCCCGTCCTCGGTGAACACGAGCAGCGGGTCGTCCTTGTCGACCAGCGTGAGCTCGTAACGCGGAGACGAGTCGTCGAGGCGCACGTCGATCGACCGGACCGGCTGGTTCAGCGGCAGCACCGTCTCCGGGGCGGTCTCGGTGGTCCCCGGCCAGATCGACCGGGTGCGCACCCGGTTCACGACGGAGTCGGTGGTCACCGTCCAGACCGCGCGGCCGTCCGGCGCCTCACCGACCGGCGGCAGCCACAGCACGACCCCGTTGTTGTAGGGGTCGAGCCGCACCTGGGGGCGCCCAAGCCCGACCGGGCCGGCGGCAGGATCCGTACTGCCGCTGTCCCGGCTCGTGCTGTCACCGGCCCTGGCACGCGCGTCGCCATACCTGGGCGACGACTGCCGGGCCGCGGTCCGCAGGGCCGCCAGGTCGAGCTCGCCGAGGTTCGCGAGCCGCACCGCCTCGTCGACGATCCGGCGGGGCAGGGACAGCTCGGCCGGGTCCAGGTCCGGGCGGTCCGGCGACGCGAGCAGGTTGACGAGGTCGAGGCAGCGGTCCACGAAGTCGGCCGCGTAGTCGCCGCCCTGCCGCAGGAAGCGCAGCACCGGCTTGTCGACGCCGATCTGGTGTTCGGGCGCGGTCCTCGCCCAGGTCAGGACCTCCCGACCGGTCACGCCCGGCTCCGCCTGCTCGCGCCGGATCAGCATCCGCAGCAGGTCCGCGAGGCAGTACACCGGGACGCCGCTGTGCATGAGGATCTCGTCGACGTTGACCCTGGTCAGCCCGGAGAACCTCGCGAGCCCGAAGAGGTCGAGATTCCTGCGGAACGCGTCGGCCCACGCCTGCTGGTCATGCTGGGTCGCCCGAAAGCCTGCGGTATCCCACACGCCGGACCAGTAATTGCCCTGGTGGTAGTTCTGCGCGCCGATCCCCGCAAGCCCGATGATGAGCGCGGCCGGGAAGCGCACCTGCAGGAGGCGCCACGCGTCGTCAGGGGGCGCGTCCGGGTATAGCCGGCCGAGAGCGTGAAGGATTTCACGCACCTCCCGGTCCGGCACGTCCAGCTCCGTGACCAACGAGACGGCCCGCAGCTGCCGCCGCCAGCCCAGTTCGTTCTTGAGCAAGAGTTCCTTGCCGAACACCATCCACCGCCCCCGATAGATCAGATCGTGTGACATTAACCCAGCGCAAGCTCACACAGTTGGCCCCATTTCCCGCCGATTGGCTGACAGGGCATCAGGGGCGGGTCCACCGGCGCTCCCCCTGTGGGCGCCGGTGGACCCGCGGCTCATCGGATTTACCGGCTCCACCCGAAACCCTGTCGTCGCGTTTGCTTGTCCAGCGTCAAGAAACGAGCTGGCTGACCAGGGCGTCGACCTCACACCGCCAGATCCGGACCTGCGCCGGAGTGGGGCCGATCTCGTACCCGTGGTAGTGGCAGCCGAGGCAGACGTGGGACCAGACGGCGGTCGCGCGGCGGGCCGTCCGCGGTGCGGCATAGTGGCGCAGGCAGAGCAGCTTGGCCCGCATGTTGATGCGGAAGGGCTCAGGGAGCACGGGTTCTAGCTTCCGGTCGATGGCGATCTCCAGGGCGGTGCGCAGGACGAGAGAGGCCCCGCGGTGGCACGCGGCAGGTGTGGTGTCGAGGTGTCCAGCGAGCAGCAGATCGGCTGTTCGCAGCAGCTCGCCGATCAGGACCTCGGGCGCCAGGGCGGCGGTCATGGCGCGGCCACCTGCGGCCTGCGGATCTTCTCCACGATCTCTTCGACGCGATCGACGAATCTGTGCGGGTCGGAGATCTGCGCTCCGAACCCGTGCGCGCCGCGCTGGCACTGCTTCACGATCTCGACGGCATGCGAGCCACCGCACAGCCTGGCCAGCTCGCCGTAGACGTCGCGGGTTCTCGCGACGTCACCGAACAGGGCAATCGCGGCGACTTTGTCGAGTTTCCCGGAGCCGTCGATCGCCGTCTGCAGGACACGTTCGTCGCCGCCATCACGGTGGTGCCGGATCCAGGCCGCCTCGGTGAAGGCGCTCTCCAGCGCGGTCCTGCAGACGCCGGGCAGCACATGGGTCCGGACCACCGGCGGCAGACTCTTGGTGCTGGCGAGATCGCGCGCGTCCTTGAGCGCCTGAGCGACAGGGTCCGTGACCCGCCGGACCGACACCCTGGACGACTCTGCGCGCTCGACCTGGAGAATCGTCACCGGCAGTTCCTGGCTGGTGAACGCCCGCTGGAGCCGGGGGTCGTGGGTGAACACCACGACCTGCCGGTGCCGGCCGATCTCGTCCAGCACCCGCGCGAGCCCGTTGACCTTCGCCGGGTCCATGGACTGCACCGGGTCGTCGATGACGACGAAGCCGAACGGGCTGTCGGCGGCGGTGGCCAGCGGCAGGAACAGCGACAGCGCGAGCGAGTGCTGTTCCCCCTGGCTCATCACTGACAGCGCCGAGGCCTCAGCCCCGTCGACGGAGACGTCCATGACGAGCTTGCGGACGGTGGCCCGCTCGCTGCCGTGCAGGTGGATCTTCTTCAGGCTGACATTGCTCTCCTGGCGCAGTTGCTCCCAGATCCGCTGGGATTCGTCGCCGAAGGCCTCCATCCGCTGCCCCTGGAGCTCGGTCACGAGCTCCTTGAGCCACCTGCGGGCCTTCCCGAGGTTCCGGAACCTGGGCTTGTTCTCCTCGACCTCGCAGGCGAGGGCGGTCCAGCTCGCCAGGCGGCCGTAGAGCGGACGCCACCGCTCGTCCCGGGAGGCGAGCTCGGCGGCTGCCTCCCGGCTCGCGTCGGTGCAGGCCGTGGCCACCGCCTGGGCGGCCTCGACGGCACGCCCGGCCAGCGCGGCGGGGTCGTCGATCGTCCGGCAGGCGCCCCACTCGCGCCACACGTCGGCGAGCTCGGCCGGGACGCTCGACGGCACCCGGATCAGACTCCGAACCTCCTGGACGGCCGAGGTCAGGCGGCGGCGCGCGTTCCCGGCGGCCTCGCCCTCCCGCCGCAGCACCGTCACCTGCTCGGCCGCTCGCCGCGCCCAGTCGGCGTCGAGAACCCCGCCGGTGCCGCACACCGGGCAGGCCTGCTCGCCGGCGTGCCGGCCGTGGTGCGCCAGGGCGTCGGCGAGCAGCTCGGCGCGGTGCAGGGCGTCCTCGCCGTCCGTCGCACGCGTGGCCTCGACCGCCTCGGCGGCCTCACGGAGCCGGGCCACCGCGGCCGTCACCTGCCCGGGGTCGGGGCCCCGCAGGGCCGCGGCGAGCCGCAGCTCGGCGAGACGCCCGTCATCGGCCGCCGGCAGCGTGGCCAGCAGCTCGGTCAGGGCCGCGAGATCCGGGCCGCCGGTCGCCTCGAACGCCTCGATCGCCCGGATCGCGCGACCCTCGTCCGGCAGCTCGTAGAGGTCCTCCTTCAGCACCTTCGCCTCGGCTTCGGAGCGCTTCGCCGCACCGCGCAGGCTGGTCTCCTCCTCCCGCAGCCGGCTGTCGGCCGTGCCGAGGTCCCCGAGCCCGAGGATCACGTTGACCGCGTCGTACAGCTCCACGGGCCTGCCGTTGATCATGCGGTCGAGGTCGACGTAGGAGAGGAAGGGCCGGAAGTCGGTCAGGGCCCGGGCCCAGGCCGCCTCGTCCTCGGGGACCTTGCCGTGGCCGGGCCGCTTCAGCTCGCCCTGGGAGTCGCCGAAGTCGTCGCCGTTCCACGTGCGGGTGAGGGTGCTGCGGCCGTTGTCGCCGTCGACGGCGAGCTTGACCTCGATCCGTGGGCTGGCGCCGTCGTGCAGGTTGCGCCACGCGCCGCGGCGCGTCGGGTCCAGCCGCTCCCAGCGGGCGTTCGTCCCGGTGAACGCGGTCTCGATGCTCTCGGCGATGCTCGACTTGGCCGAACCGTTGCGGCCCGTCACCAGGTTCACCCCGCGGCCGGGAGCGAGAGCCAGGCGGGTGCGAGCGCCGATGCCGCGGTAGCCGGTGACGGTGACGGAGTCCAGGTAGACCCGGCCGGTCGTGGCCGTCCCCGGCGCGTCCGGGCTTCCGAGGGCCTCCCGGAGAAGCTCCTTCACCGGCTCGGCCAGCCCGGGCTGGGCCAGGCGGGTGGCCGCCAGTTCGGCGATCGGCACGGAGCGGCCGGGCTCCTCTTCCTCTTCCTCTTCCTCGGGCGGACGGGCGGTCCCGCGCTGCTCGGGCACGGACGGCTCGGGCATGGACCGCGCCGGCGGTTCGGGCTCGTTCGGTTCGGTCTCGGTCACGGTGGCTCCCGGGTTCGGGTGGAGCGGCCAGGGGGAGACGAAGCCATCGCCGTGCAGGGCGATGATCTGGGTGGAGAGGACCCGGCCGTACCGCCGCCCGCTGAGGGGAGCGCGCGTTCCGGGTCTGTGCGGTGCGCGGCTGAACCGCGTCGAATCGTGACTGTAAGGTAGATCTTGTAACCACGTCAAGCGTGCACAGGCTTTCTGTGAACAGTGGCGTCACCGTACACAGACCCTTGCCGAGTGAACCCTTGCCCCTGTAAGGTCACCCCTGTGAACATGGACGGGCAGGACGAGATGACGGCGGCCGCCATCGCGCGGCGAGCCGGCGTCGGCCGGGCCGCCGTGTCCAACTGGCGCCGGCGCCACGAGGACTTCCCGAAGCCGATCGGCGGCGGCTCCACCAACCCGACCTACTCCTGGGCGAAGGTCGAAGCCTGGCTGCGAGAGACCGGGCGCGCCGACCAGCTCGCGATGTCCGGGCGCACCGAGACCGGCACGCAGTCCATCAATGATCCGATCAGGGCAGCGGGCGGCCGAGCAGAGGTGTCCACCGAAGCCGAGCCGGCCGTCACCAGCCTGACGTCCGGCGCACTGCTCGCCAGGGTGATCGCCTCATTGCTGCCGCTCTCCACAGCCGCCGGCCCCGGCGACCGCGACGGCGATACGGACGGCGACGATGGCGAGGCCGACGGCGACTTCGACCTCTCCGGCGCCGGGCTGCCCGCGGTGCTCGACCCGACGTGCGCCGCCGGCGAGCTGCTGCTGTCCGTCGCGGACAGGTTCGAGAACCGGGTCCGGCTACTCGGCCAGGACAACGACGAGTCGGCCGCCCAGCGCGCCGCACTCAACCTGCGCAGCCATCCGTTGGCCGGGCCGTACGAGATCCGCTTCGGCGACTCGCTGCGGGAGAACCAGTTCACCGACATCCTGGGCCGCGCGGCGGCCGTGGTGTGCGAGCCGCCGCTGGACCATCCGGCGTGGCCCGCCGACGAGCTGGCGGCCGACCGGCGCTGGGAGTTCGGGATCCCGGCGCCGCGCGACGGCGAGCTGGCGTGGGTGCAGCACTGCTACGCCCACCTGCGCCCGCACGGCACCGCGGTCGTCGCCGTGACCCCGCGGACCTGCGTGTCGCCGTCCGGGCAGCCGATCCGGGAGGAGATGGTCCGCTCCGGCGCGCTGCTCGCGGTGATCGCACTGCCGCCGGGGATGAGCTCGCTGCCCGACACCGACGTCTGCCTCTGGGTGCTGCGCCGCCCGTACGGGGACACCGACGGCGGGCCGGTGGTCATGATCGACCTGTCGCGGGTCGCGGCCATGGCCGACGTCCCGCAGCAGCATTCGGTCTGGCGCCGGCTGTTCCAGGAAGCCGAAGCGGCTCCGCCGGCCTCGGGGCAGGCCCGAGCCGGGCAGGCGGACCCCGGCCCGGCCGTCGCCCGTGCGGTCCCGCGGCTGCGGCTACTCGGCGGCGATGCCAACCTGCTGCCGTCCCGTCATGTCACCACCCGGGTTGAAGCCAGCGCCGAGGACCTCGCGGAGGTCACCGACCGGCTCGCGGCGCTGTACGCCCGGATCGGCGCCGGCCTCCCCCGCTTCGCCGCGGCCAGCGCCGGCTCCCGGCCGCCTCATACCTACATGACGACGCTCGCCGAGCTGGAACGGACCGGCGCACTGAGGATCCGGCCCAGGGACACCACTCCGCGGTGCGGCGACGTGCTGATACGCACGATGGGCCGGTCACCTGTGGTGGCGACCGGCGCAGAAGCCTCCGACGCCCGAATCGCCCACGTGGTCGAGCTGAACGCCGACCGCCTCGACGCCCACTTCGTCGCGACCTTCCTCGACGTCGACGCCCGGGCGATGCCGGTGGCGAACACGCTCGGCGCGCTCAGCCGCGAGGACCTGCGCCGCTGCCGGATCCCACGGATGTCACTGCCCGAGCAGCGCCGTTACGGCGCCGAGTTCCACCGCCTGGACGAGCTGCGGGACGCCCTGTCGGTACTCGCCCGGCTCAGTGCCACAGTGATCGAGCGGACGGTTCACGGCCTGACCGTCGGCACCCTCGACCCCGGCCGATCCGCTCACTGATAAACCGACCGACCAGCACGCGCGAAGACAACGAAACACGAGGACAGCGAAATGGAGACCCTGTGTCCGCTGGACCCAGTCACTCGAAGATAGCCGCCGACATCTGGGCAGTGGCCGACCTGCTGCGTGGCGACTACAAGCGCCACGAGTACGGCGGGGTCATCCTGCCATTCACCCTGCTCCGCCGCCTGGACGCGGTCATGGCACCGACCCGCGAAGCGGTCTGGAAGCGGGACACGGAGCTGCGGATCGACAACAAGCGGCGCATGCTGGAGATCGCGGCGAAGCTGCCCTTCTACAACACCTCCAAGCAGGACCTCAGGTCGATCGTCGCCGACGACAAGAACGTGGCGAAGAACCTGAAGGACTACGTCAACGGGTTCTCGCCGAACGTCCGCGAGGTGCTGGAGCGCTTCGACCTAGACAACGAGATCACCCGGCTCAACAGCGCCAGGATTCTCTACCAGGTCGCCGGCCGGTTCGCCGCGATGGACCTCGGCAGCCTCAGCAGCCACGACATGGGCTACGTCTTCGAGCACCTCATCCGCAAGTTCGCTGAGGACTCGAACGAGACCGCCGGAGAGCACTTCACTCCCCGCGAGGTCATCAAGCTGATGGTCAACCTGCTCATCGCCCCGGACGCGGACACCGTGGCCGGCGAGGGCCAGGTCATCAACGTCTACGACCCGGCCTGCGGCACCGGAGGCATGCTGACCACCGCGGAGGACCACCTCAAGTCAATCAACCCGGGCGTCGAGGTCTACCTGTTCGGCCAGGAGCTCAACCCCGAGTCGTGGGCGATCTGCCAGGCGGAGATGCTGCTGCGCAGCCAGCGCGGCGACATCCAGCTCGGCAACTCCTTCAGCCAGGACCACTTCCCCGGCCGCCGGTTCGACTACATGCTGGCCAACCCGCCGTTCGGGGTGGAGTGGAAGAAGGTCAAGACCGAGGTCGACCGCGAGGCCGAGCGCGGCCACGCCGGCCGGTTCGGCGCCGGGCTGCCGCGGATCAACGACGGCTCGTTCCTGTTCCTGCAGCACATGATCTCGAAGATGGAGCGTGTCGAGGGCAAGGGCGCCCGCCTCGCGATCGTCTTCAACGGCTCCCCACTGTTCACCGGCGCGGCCGAATCCGGCGAGTCGAACATCCGCCGGTGGATTCTGGAGAACGACTGGTTGGAGGGCATCGTCGCCCTGCCCGATCAGCTCTTCTACAACACCGGGATCTCCACCTACTTCTGGATCCTGTCGAACCGCAAGCCCGCCAAGCTCGCTGGGAAAGTTGTTCTGCTCGACGCCCGCGACCAGTGGGAGAAGATGCGCAAGTCCCTCGGCGACAAGCGCAAGCAGATCAGCGAGGCACAGATCGAGCACATCACGAAGCTCTACATGCGGGCCGTCGACGTCGCCGCGAATCCGGACGACCCCGATCACGGCAAGGTGAAGATCTTCGGGACCCGGGACTTCGGCTACCACCGCATCACCGTCGAGCGTCCGCTGAAGCAGCGCTTCGAGATCACCGAGGACACCCTCACCGCACTGGAGAACTCCAAGGCACTGGCCCGGTGGGACGGCCGGGACGCTCTGGTCACCGCGCTGCGCGGCACGAACGGCTCGGTGTGGCGGACCAAGGACGAGGCATCCGCCGAGCTGCTCACCACAGCCATGGCCGCCGGCGCCGGCCTGCCCGGCACCGCCGCGCTACTCAAGGCCTTCTGGGCCGCGATCGCGGTCTCCGACCCCGACGGCGAGGTCCAGCGAGCGAACGGCTCCCCGCTGCCCGACCCGGACCTGCGCGACTTCGAGAACGTCCCCCTCGACGAGGACATCGACGAGTACTTCGCCCGCGAGGTCACCCCGCACGTCCCCGATGCCTGGATCGACCACGACAAGACCAAGGTTGGCTACGAAATCCCCTTCACCCGCCACTTCTACGTCTACACCCCGCCGAGGCCACTAGCCGAGATCGACGCCGAACTCCGCGACCTCGAGTCCCAGATCCAGAAACTCCTCGGCGAGGTGACGATGTGACCACAAAATTCCTTCCGAGCTCCGTTACCTGGCCGTCACATTGGCAAAATCTTCCGCTCTGGGCACTTTTTGATCGAATCAAGGATGTTGGGCATCCGGACGAAGAGATGCTCAGCGTCTATCGGAGCCATGGGGTAGTCAAGAAAGATGGTCGCGACGACAACAACAACCAAACTGCCGAGAATCGGAATATTTATCAACTAGTTGAGCCTGGCTGGTTCATTGTCAACCGAATGAAGGCATGGCAAGGCTCGACCGGAATATCACCTTTCCGCGGAATCGCCTCGGGTCACTATATCTGTTTTCGACCGAAACACCGAGAAGACCCAAGGTATCTCAACTGGCTGCTACGTTCCAACGTATACACGACCGAGTATGCGCGCATGTCTCGCGGCGTGCGTCCAGGTCAGATCGAGATCGACAATGACGAGCTACACGGTCTAAGAATAGCCATCCCACCGCTCGACGAGCAGCGCCGCATCGCCGACTTCCTCGACGCCGAGACGAGACGCATTGATGCCCTGACAGCAGCAAGAAGGAGGATGCGCGAGCTACTTTCCGTTAAGAAACAGCGCGCGATCGAAGGCGCCCTAGGAATAGACTCCAGACCTCGCATGCTTCCACTGAAATTCATGGTACAAGCGATCGGGGTTGGCATCGTAATCAGACCATCGGACTGGTACGTAGAAGAGGGTGGCGTCACCGCTCTACGTGGCCTAAATGTTCACCCAGGCCGCATCGACACCTCCGAAGTAGTGCGGATCAGCATTGAGGGCCATCTTGAGAATAGAAAATCGCGACTGTCGGCCGGCGACGTCGTCGTGGTGCGAACCGGGCAAGCCGGCGCAGCGGCAGTTGTCCCCGAAGAATTGGATGGCTCGAACTGCATCGATCTACTAATTATCCAACCAGGCCATGTAACAAACTCACACTTTTTGGCGCACTATCTAAATTCCCCATATACACAAAGAAAAATAATCGAACATTCAGTGGGAAGCATTCAAGCACATTTTAATGTTGGCAGCATGAAACAGCTCGATTTCCCGGCATTGGACCTCGTCGAGCAGGAGCGACGCGCGACCGTCGTCGATGAGGTTGTCGGTTATTTCGATCTTTTGGAGTCCCGAATTGGGATGCAACTCAGTGTACTCGGTGAGCGTCGACAGGCTCTGATCACTGCGGCGGTCACTGGCCAGATCGACGTAGCGACGGCTCGTGGACTCGGGCCTTCTGGAGGTGTTGCTGCATGACTTTCGGAGCGCACACCGAAGGCGCATTCGAGGCCCGAGTTGAGTTGGAGTTGCTTGCGCGGGGGTGGGAGCGTGGACAGCCAACGGTGGGATTCAGTGCGGAGCTGGGGCTCGATACCGCCGAGATGATCAGGTTCATCGGGGCCACGCAGCCGCGGAGTTGGGACCGGCTCGTCGACCTGTATGGCGACAGGGTGGTGACGCATCGGCAGTTCTGCCAGCGGGTGGCGGCCGAGGTGGACGCGCGTGGGGTGCTGGACGTGTTGCGGCAGGGGGTGCGGGACCGCGGGGTGCAGATCGACCTGGCCTACTTCCGGCCCGGCCACCTGCTCGCCGCCGACGCTCTCAAGGAGTACGACGCCAACGTGCTGACGGTGGCCCGTCAGCTTCATTACAGTGCCCGAAACCCGGGCCAGTCGGTCGACCTCGCGTTGTTCGTCAACGGCCTGCCGGTGGCGACCGTCGAGCTGAAGAACCCGAACACCAGGCAAAACGCCGATCACGCGATCGACCAGTACCGCGAGCGTGACCCCCGGGAGCTGTTCTTCGCCAAGCGGGCGCTGGTGCACTTCGCGGTCGACCCGGACAGGGCGTTCGTCGCGACACGGCTGAAGGGCCGGGACACCGAGTTCCTGCCGTTCAACATCGGCTCGAACGGCCCCGGGCGCTCGGGCGGCGCTGGTAATCCGGCCCCAGCAGCCGGCTCGTACGCCGTCGCCTATCTGTGGGAGCAGGTCTGGCAGCGGGACAACTGGCTGGAGATCCTGCAGCGGTTCCTGCACGTCAAGGCGCCGGAGAAGAAGGGTGCGAAGACCAGCGTCCACGAGCTGGCGCGAATCTTCCCCCGGTTCCACCAGTGGGACGCGGTGCAGAAGATGGTCGAGCACGCCCGGAGCAGCGGCGCCGGGCACAGCTACCTGGTGCAGCACTCGGCCGGCTCCGGTAAGTCGAACACGATCGCCTGGCTCGCGCACCGCCTGTCGAACCTGTTCGACGCGGACAACCAGCCGGTGTTCCACAAGACAATTGTGATCACCGACCGGGTCGTCCTGGACCGCCAGCTCCAGAACACGATCTACCAGTTCGACCACACCCCCGGCGTCGTCAAGAAGATCGATCAGGACTCCGCGCAGCTCGCCGCCGCCCTCGGCGACTCCACCTCGAAGATCGTCATCTCGACGTTGGAGAAGTACCCCTTCGTCCTCGACAAGATCGCCGGCCTGGGGCTACAGGGTCACCGGTACGCGGTGATCATCGACGAGGCGCACTCGTCCCAGGGCGGTGAGTCGGCGAAGAAGCTCAAGGAGGCGCTCGGCGCGAACGCCGTCCGCGCGGAGGACGAGGATCTGGCGACCTACCAGACCCGGGTGCGTGGCAAGCAGCCCAACCTGTCGTACTTCGCGTTCACCGCCACCCCGAAGGCCGGGACGCTGGACCTGTTCGGCACCCTCGACCCGGAGCGGGTGAACCCGCACAGCGGTGAGCAGGGCATGAAGGTACCGTTCCACGTCTACTCGATGCGGCAGGCGATCGAGGAGGGCTACATCCTCGACGTCCTGGCGAACTATCTCACCTACGACACCAAGTGGCGGCTGCGCAACGCCGCCGTCGAGCAGCAGAACTCGGCGATCGCCAATCCGGACGTCGACGAGAAGAAGGCCAAGCGGAAGCTCGTCCAGTTCGCCGAGCGGCACCCGACGGCGGCGGCGCAGAAGGCACGTCTGATCGTCGAGGACTTCCGGGAGAACATCTCGGGCCGGCTCGGCGGCCGGGCGAAGGCGATGGTCGTCACGGGCAGCCGGCAGCAGGCGCTCGACCTGTACCAGGCGATCCGCCGCTTCGTCGACGACTCCGGGTTCACCGACTGCGGCACCCTGGTCGCGTTCTCCGGGAAACTGACGGACGACGCCACCGAGGCCGAGTTCACCGAAGCCCAGCTCAACGGCTTCCCCGAAGGCCAGCTGCCGGAGAAGTTCGGCTACACCCAGGCCGACGACCCGCACGCCGCCGACCGGGCCCAGGCTGGCCGGGTCCAGGACGAGTACCGGATCCTCGTGGCCGCCGACAAGTACCAGACCGGCTTCGACCAGCCGCTGCTGTGCGGCATGTACGTCGACAAGCCGCTGACGGGCGTGAACGCGGTGCAGACGCTGTCGCGGCTGAACCGGATCCACCCGCTCAAGTCGCAGGACGACGTCCGGATCCTCGACTTCGTCAACGAGGTGGAGGACATCCAGGCCTCGTTCGCGGACTGGTACGAGACGACGATCACGCCGCCGACCGACCCGAACCTGCTCTACGACCGGCAGCGCAAGGTCATGGAGTACGAGCTGCTCGTCGCCTCCGAGATGGAGTCGTTCATCCGGGTGCTGGCCGAGGCGGGCCCCGCCAGGATGACCGACGCCGCCGAGCGGAAGCTGCACGCCCAGCTTCACCAGCACATCCAGCCCGCCATCGACCGGTTCGTCGACCTGCCCACGGACGACGAACGCGAGGGCTTCCGCAAGGCGCTCACGGACTACGTCCGCGCGTACAGCCTCATCGCGCAGATCGTCGACTGGGGCGACCCGGACCTGGAGCGGCTCTACCAGTACGGCCGGATCCTGCTGATCCGCCTGCCGGGCCGCCCGGCCGCGTCGGTCGACATCGGCGACGCGGACCTGACCCACTATCGCCTCGAGTTCACCGGCAAGCACAACATGTCCCTCTCGCCGGTCGGCGACCGGGACGTCCGCGGTCACGCGGCCGACGGCGGCGGCTTCGAGGAACCCGAACTGGTCAAGCTTTCGACGATCATCGACGAGCTCAACGACCGGTTCGGTCTCGGCCTCGGCACGTCCGACCAGGTGCTCTTCTACCAGCAGGTTCTCGGCCTGGTCGAGGACACCCAGATGCAGCAGATCGCGCTGATGAACGACGAGGCCCGCTTCGGCCAGGTCGCCGACGACCGGCTCGACGACATCGTCGCCGAGAACGCCGAGCGCAACACCGATTTCATGAAACTCTATTTCGACAACACCGAATTCCAGAAGGCCATCAAGGAGGCGGCACGCAGGCGCGCCTACCGGATCATCACCGAACCCGCGCGCGACGAGGCCCTGGCCCGCCTCCGTGCCGAGATGCTCCGGGAAACCACCGGATCGGGGCCCGCCAGTATCGGCTGATATAAATATCGACCGGACTGCGAGGGGGATATCGTGGCGGATACAGCGAGTCCAGCGGGTATAGCGGATACCGCGGCGGCGGGCCCGGCGGGCGAGCCCGACGGAAAACGGCGGTTCGGCGGGCGTTACCGGGTCGACGGGGAGCTCGGCCGCGGCGGGATGAGCCAGGTGTTCTACGGCTACGACGAGCGTCTCGACCGGCCGGTCGCCATCAAGGTGCTCCGGCAGTCCCCCGCAGGCCAGATCCCCACCTCGCCGGACAGCCCGGAGAACATCGAGATCCTCGACCAGTTGGAGCGCGACCGTAAGCGCTTCCTCCGCGAGATCCGCACCACCGCGCAGCTCGAACACCCCGGCATCCCGGCCGTGTACGACACCGGTTCCGAGAAGAATCCCGACGGCAGCCCCCGGCTCTGGCTCGTCATGCAGCTGCTCCGCGGCTCCAGCCTCGAAGCCCTCATCGACGGAACCGACTACGAGACCGAGCCGCTCGCCCTGGCCAGGGCGGCGGCCGTCGCCGCCCAGATCGCCGCCGTGCTGGCCGACGTCCACCGCGTCGACATCGTCCACCGCGACATCAAGCCGGCCAACATCATGGTCGTGGACGGCGGCCTGGTGAAGGTCCTCGACTTCGGCATCGCGATTCTGCGCGGCGCCGGTGCCCTGCCCCGCCTCACCCAGATCGACAAGACCGTGGGCACCCCGCCCTACATGTCGCCCGAGCAGCATCTCGGCCAGGTCGTCACCACCGCCTCCGACATCTACTCTCTCGGTTGCCTGCTCTTCGAGCTGCTCACCGGTGACCGCCCGTTCTACGACCGCCCCGACAACTCGCTGCGTGCGCAGCACGTCCAGACGGCGGCACCGCCGGTCCGGGCCCATCGCTCCGGGATCCCCCCGGAGCTCGGCTCGCTCGTCGCGGCCATGCTGGCGAAGGAGCCCCGGGAGCGCCCCACCGCCGAGGCCGTTTACAACGTCCTCGTCCCACTGGTTGCCGGACCATCCTCCGCGGGCGTGCCTGACAGCCCCAGCGGGCAAGACGGCCGGGTACACCCAGCTGACGAGCCTGCCGGCGACGGCCGCGACCCGACGCGCCCCTTCCGACACCCGCTCCTTGCCCCGCCCCGGCGCCGCATCCCCGCCGCACGCCGCCCGCAGCTCTCCGATGCGGCCGTCGACCAGCTTCGCGCCAACATCCGCGTGCTTCTGGACAACGACCGTCCCGCCGAGGCCATCAGCCTCCTCGAGGACGGCGTCGAACGGGGAGCCGAGGATCCTGCCCGCGCTCTCGAACTGCGGGAGCTGCTCGCTGCCACCTTGTTCTTCGCGGACGAGTACAGCCGAGCGGCCTCGCTTTTCGACGCGGTCGGGCACGAGTACCGCCGGTGGGGCCTGGAGCCGAGCCATCCCTGGGTCCTCAACTGCGCCTACCACGCCGGTATCGGCTACGCGCAGGTCGGGAAGCCAGACGAGGCCCTCCCCCAGCTACGGTTCTATGTCCAGCACGCCGACCCGACAGCGGGCGACGACGAGCCGGACCGGATCCGCGACGCCCGCGTCACGATCGCCCAGCTCCTCGCCGGCACCGGCCACCGCGCCGAAGCCCTCGCCGAGCTCGAAGGCGTCCGCCGAATGCTGCTGGCCACATTCGGCGGCGACTCGACCCAGGTTCGCAACCTCACCAAGCTCATCGACCGTATTGCGATGATTCGCTGATCAACCGTGGGGGTCGGTGGTGGAAGATGGGTGGGACCGGGTTCCGGACCTGGCCGAGTGGAGCATCAGCATCCCGACGGACGACGCGTCGATCGCCCGGCGGCGGCGCGCGCTGGCGCCCATCGAAGTCCTCACCGACATCGAGCGGACGAAGACGAGCCTCGACGGCGATTTCTGGCCGCACTACGACCTGTTCAACATCGCGCTGGCGGTCATCGACCAGGTGGCTCTCGCGATGGGAATCTCGGCCGGGCGATCGTGGGAGGAGATCCTGGAGTACGCCGCCGAGCAGGCGGCGCGTCAGGTACCGGACGCCGGATCCGTCCAGTGGCAGGCGGTCGCCGAACGCGTGGTCGTCTCGTTGGTGACAACAGACGTCGAAATCGTGCCCTATCTCGTGCACACCACCGACGGACCACGTTGGAGAGCTCAGCGTTTCCGCCTTCTTTACATGTACGTGGGCTCCGACGGCTCCGAGCACCTGCGGGCGTCGGAACAGGCGATCAACATCTTCATCGACGCGCTCGACCTGGACATCGAGGCCGCGCAGATCGCGAACGAGGCACAGCTACGGGCACTGATCGACCGTGGCGCCATCGAGTCGGCCGTGACGATCGCCAGGCATGCGCGCTACCGGTCCATCCAGTTCCAGGAGCGGATCCGGCGCATCGTCGCCGACACGCTGATCGACCCGGACACCCACGACTGGATCGACACCGTCCCCGGACTTCTCGACGCGGCCCTCGCCCATGTCGCCGAACGGCTGCGAAGTGAGACCGCGCTCCTGGACGCCGTCGCCGATCAACGGTCGGAGATCGGCGACGCGGCCCGGCTGGTCGCCGCGAACCGGCTCATCGAGATCCTGCGGGAATGCCGGCACCGCCACAACGAGCTGCACAGCCATCTGATCGGTGCCCGCAGCCGGCTTCGCGAGGCGTTGGACGACAGATTCACCCGGCCACCACGGGCGGCGCACCGTTGCGACGTCGGCTCCGACCTGCTCGAACCGTACTTCGCACGTTCCACCGCCGAGGCTGCCGAGGCAGCGGCCCGGCTGGTGGCCGCGGTAGGCGGGGTGACCACGCGGTGGTGGCCGGACCTCGCCGTCCTCGTCGACGAGCTGTGCGCCGAACCTCGTACGCCTGGTGAGGGTGAGCCGGTCGAGGAGCCGGAATTCGCCGCGTCCGACGAGGCCGAGTGGTGGGAGCCGTACGAGGAGGCGGTGGAGTCGATCCTCGCCTCGATCGACGAGCCGATCCGCCTGTCCCAGCTGGTCGCACGGGTGGAGGACACCGCCCCGGCACTCACCGACGAGGCCGGCGACCGGCTCGATCCCTTCCTGCTCGTCGCGGCCGTCGTCCACGCCGCGCACCGTGCCTGGTCGACCCGGCTCGCCGGACGTGCCGCGGGTGATCGTCTGCTTGTCGGTGTGGACACCGGCGCGACCATGGTCACCGGGGACATCCGGTCCTCCGACCTGTTACTCGTCCCCGCCACCGTGACGGCGGACATCAACCCGCCTGCCGCTCAGGAGCCAGCCCTGCCTGCGCAGTTCCAACCCCTACCGGCACCGTTCGACGAGCTGACTCGCGACGGCGTCGACCCGGAGGCAGTCAGTTGACCCTGACCGCGGACGCGCACGATCTCGGCCGCCTCCTGTGGTGGGCGGCCCGGCCCCGGGAAACCCCGGCGCGCAACGAGGACTACCACCGGATCGTCGGGCGCTACCGCCGCGAGCCGGATTTCGCCCTCGCCGCGGACGCGATGTTCACCGGCGCCGGGCTGCGAGTGGTTGTCGACGAACGGGACGGCGTGATCGTCATCGCCGAGTCGAACTCGCCGCTGCGCCTCACACTGGGCGATCTCATGAAACGCGCCCAGCCTCATCACCGGGCGGTGATCGGAGCGGTGGTACTGGGCATCGCCCGCGCCGCCTACCCGGAACCATCCATGGTCGACGACCCGGACCGGATTCCGCTGATCACCGCGCAGAACGTCGTCGACATCCTGGACCGGGTGGCGCAGGCACACGCGGACACGCGCGGCGACGACAGTGACCTCGACGACGACCGGGTCGAGATGTGGCGACGCTGGACGGACCTGGCCCCGGCACGCCCCAACGCACGCCGCCAATCGATGAACGACCGCCGCGGCGTCGTCAACCGGGTGTGCCGGCTCATAGCTGAAGCGGGCTATCTCACAGCGCGTGGTGAAACCGACGGAGGCACCTGGACGGTACGTCCACGATTCCGGCACACTGTCGCCACGCTGACCACGGATTCGGATCTGTACGCGCTGGTCAACGGCCTCGCCGACCGGTCGGCGCAGGAAGCCGGAACATCCGGCGAGCCAGCCGACGCGAGCGAAAGCAGCGATCCTGACGACCGGGATGGTCGATGAAGTCGAATCGTAACGACCAGTCCACGTTCGACTGGGACACGTTGCCCGGTAAGCCCACGGATCCGAGTGGGCTGCCGACCCCGCCGCTGCGGCTGCGCCGGGTGTACCTGCGCGGCGTCGGCCCGGAGGGAGCCCGCTTCGATCCGCTGGACCTGGACTTCACCACGTCCGCTGGGGCGGCCTCGCGTGTTCTGTTGTCACTGACGAACACCGGCGGCAAGTCGACGCTGATCACCCTTGTCTCCAGCCTTGTCGTGCCGGCCGCCCGGGCACAGGTCGGCGGCAAGAATCTCGGCGACTACGTCCTCACCGGCGACACGTCCCATGTGATCTGTGAATGGGAGGACGCATCCACCGGGACCCGCACCGTCACCGGCACGGTGATGGAGTGGAAGGACGGCCGGCGCCAGCCCGGGCACCGGCAACGCTCGACGACAGGCATGCATCGGGCCTGGTACCTGTTCCGGCTCCGCTCAGGGGATCCCGGCATCGATGAGCTGCCCTTCCTCACCGCGGCTGGCCACCGCACCACCTTCGATTCGTTCGTCGGCCAGGTCACGACCCTGCTGTCAGCGCGCACCGACTCTCCACACGTGATGGCACGGTCCCAGGGCAAGTGGATCGAGGCCCTGGAGCAGTATACGAGTGTCGACCCTGTCCTGTTCGGCTACCAGATGCGGATGAACGACTCGGAGGCCGGCGCCGAGAAACTGCTCGCCACCTTCGACTCGCCCGACAACGTGGTCCGTTTCTTCGTGGCGGCTCTCAACGACGACCGCGAGCTGGCCGATTTCACAAAGAAGCTCGCACCGTACGCCGAGCTCGCCGGCCAGCGACCTGAGCTCGAGGCGCTCGCCGCGTTCGGAGCGCTGCTCGGCCCACTGATCGAGACGGTGGCCGACCGGGCGACCGGCGCGGACGCCGCCGAGCAGGCGGCACGGCGGGCCCGGATGGCCGGTGGTGAGCACGCCGCCGCGCTCGACAACCGGGTTGCCCGCGACCGGGCATCGCTCATCGAGCTGGCGGCGGCCCAGCTCCAGGCCGCCCGAGAGGCCGCCATCGCCCGCCGCGAGTACGGCCAGATCAGCGACATCCGTCTGCAGCTGCAACTCGAGGAGACACGCGCCCGTCTCGACGTTGCGACGACGGCGGTCCACCGCGCCGCACGTACCGCGGAGACGGCCACGGCGCTGGCACGAGCATGGGACGCGGTCGACCTCGTCCTCGACCTCGCGGAGGCCCGCGGTGCCCGCGACGCTGCCCAGGCGGCCTACGATGCGGCCGACGCCGGGCTCGATCCGCTCCGGACCGCGACAACCGAGGCTGCCGCAGCGCTCGCCGGCCGACTCGACGGACTCGTCGTGGAGGCCGACGAGGCGGAACGTCTCGCGGACGAGCAGAGTCAGACGGCCGATCGGAAGGCCGAAGATGCGGCGGAGCGCCGGACGGCAGCCGAGAACCGCGCCGGCGACGCCCTCCGTCGACTGAACGAGATCGACGCTGAGGTCAGAACCGCTGAGATGGCCCGCGAGGCGGCACTTGCCGCCGGATGGCTGCTGGACGGTGAGCGCCCCGAACGTTGCGCGCGCCGCTGGTCAGATCAGCATGACTCGGCGGAAGCCGAGGCTGGGAGGCAGGACCGGACAGCCACAGAGGCGGAGGGCGCCTTCGACGGCGTCACCGGCGAGATCGAACGCACCGACGACGAGATAACGGGGCTGAGTGAAGACGCCAGCCGGGCTCAGTACGAGCTGGGAACGTTCGACACCGATCTCGCCGCTCTCACGGCCAACCCGACGGTGGTGGCCCTCGTCGGCGCCGAACCACGCGGCTCTGATCAGGTCGCCAGAGCCGCGGAGCTGGCTGGCGCGGCGGCGCGGGCCGCTGACGGTCGGGGCGCCGCCCACGAGCAGCACGCGCGGGCCGCTCAGGAGGAACTCGCCCACCTCGACGAGACCGGCACGGCGCCGGCGGGGGCGGACACGCTGGCCGTGCTCGCCGTCCTGACCAGCGGCGGGTTCGGTGCGGTCACGGGGCTGCACTGGATCGAGCACAATGTCGTCGACGCCCAGGCCCGACCGGCCTACATCACCGTCCACGCGGACATCGCCGGCGGCGTCGTCGTCACGGATCCCGCCCGCTTCGACGCGGCTGTGGCCCACCTCCAAGCCCAGGAGGTAACCGCCAGGACGCCGGTCGCGGTCGTGACCGCTCCTTCGGCCTCGTCCACCGCACCCGCAAACGCAACCGCGTCCGCGTCCGCGTCAGTAGGCGAGGTGCCGGCCGCACTGCTCGTGACCGACGGGCGCGGGACGCCACGCAGACATGTCGTCATCCCGCACCGCGCGACCTGGGACCGGGAATGGGCGGCGGCCAGCCGCGATCAACTCGACCAGCTCGCACGCGACGAGGCGGCAGCCGCGGTGACGGCGCGGGCGGCAGCCGCCGACCACCGCGCCGCGGCAGCCGCCTGCGGGCAGTTCACGCGCCGCTGGCAGTCGGCCTCCCGCGATGACCTGGCGCGTCGGGCGCGGGAGGCCGCCGAAGCTGTGACCGATGCGCGGCAACGCCGCGCGACGCTGATCACCAGACGCGACAGCCTCCGGGAACAGGCCGCTACCGCTCGGCAGCGGCGGGACGCTGCCCGGAAGGAGGCGGCAACGGCCGAGCGGCACCAGGAGGCCGCCTCGGATCTCGCGCGGCAGTCCGCGTCAGCGGGAGTGGCAGCCGAGGGCCGGGGGCATGCCGAGGACCTCCGAAGGCGGGCGTTGCGCGAGGCGAAGACCGCGTCCGCCGAGGTGGAAGCCGCGCAGCGGGCAGCACGCCAAAGCATCAGGCAGGCGGCCGATGCCCGCGCCAACCGGGGGCCGTGGCTGCGGGAACGCGCCGAGCTCGGCATCGAGGTCGCGGCGCCCGATCCCGGCGGCAACCCCGAAGTCGTCCGCCGGAAATGGCGCGACCTGCTAGACAAGCTCTCCGCCGCCGAGCGCGGCATGCTCGAAGCCGATGCGCTGGATCGCGCCAAGCGGCGGGTGGGTGAGGTCTCCGGGCGGCTACGGCGGCATGACGCGGAGGCGATCAGGCACGCCGAGGTGCTCACCGGGACGATGGACGCAGCGTCACCGGAGCTGCGCACCGCCGCCCAGCGGCGGGCGAGCCAGGATGCCCGCGACGCCGAGTCGGCCCGGCTGCACGCGCTGGCGGAGCGGACCAGCGCGCAGGAAGCAGTGGACGCGGCGCAGCCAACCAAGCCTCCCAACTACGTCGACCTGTCCAGCACCCCGGAGTGGCTGCCGTCCACGCCCGCCGACATCCCGGAGATCCTCAACCGGCTGGAGATCCGGAACACCGAGCTGCTCGCCCGACGGGATGCGGCCGACCAGGCCGAGGCCGATGCCAAGGCACTGCACGACCTGGTCGACGCGGACGTGACCGCACTGGCGGACATCGCCGCCATGTGGCCGTTGGAAAAGTCGGTGACCGGCGCCGAGTTCGCCAGGACCAAGGACGCCGCCCGACAGCGCATGCGGGGCCTCCTGGACGACCACCGTCGCGCGGAGAATGCGGAGAACGAGGCACGCAAGATGCTGCACGACTCCGTCGTCGACGCCCGTGCCGCGGCCGGTGAGACACGCTGGCGCGATCTCGGTGCGCCCGTTGCCGTCCGGCTGCGCGCGCTGCGGGAGAACGAGCTAGTCGCCGAGGCACCGACGCTGGCCCGGCGGATCGCAGCGATGACCACGTCCGCTCTCGGTGATCTCGATTCGATGAACACCCACCGCTCGGTGCTGCGCGACGGCCTGGTGTCACTGTGTCGCGAGCAGCGGCGGCTCCTGCGCGAGGTCTCCCGTTCGTCCCGCCTGCCACCCGGGCTTGGTGACCTCTCCGCGCAGCCGGCAATCAAGATCCGCTTCGAGGAGGCTCCGGACGACGTCGCGACGGGTCGGCTCGCGGTCCGCATCGACGGATGGGCACGGGAGCTCGCCGACAACCCGAAACGGGCTTCGTCCGCCGACGTACGCGCCCGCTGGCTGGCCGACGCTGTGCGGGACACGGTGGTGGACCGTATCCGGGCGGGCGCGTGGACGATCGAGATTCTCAAGCCGCGGATCGACGGCAGGGTGATGTACTGCCCACCGGATCGGATCCCGCACGAGTTCTCCGGCGGCCAGGTCCTGACGCTCGCCGTGCTCATCTACTGCGCGCTGTCGGGGGTCAGGTCCGCCCACCGGGTAGGCGGAGCCCGACCGCCTGGCGCGCTCATCTTGGACAACCCGTTCGGCGCCGCCTCCGCGGAGGCACTGATCGAGATGCAGCACCGGCTCGCCGCGCACACGGGCCTGCAACTCGTCTGTGCCACCGGCCTCAACGACGCGGGGGTGGACGCGGCGTTCACCGGGCCCGGGTCAGTGATCGTCAAGCTCCGCAATGACGGAGACCTGCGGCGCAACCTCTCTTTCCTACGACTGCGCGCGGCCGTCGTCGACGGTGTCGACATCGCCACCGCGATCACCGCCGGGCGCGACCCCGCCGACAGCCGGAACTGGGTCGATGGCACGAGCTACGAGGTACGACGATGAGCCGGCCAACGGTTCCCGTGCTCCCGACCGAGGCGACCGCCATGGCTGCGGCCCTTCGCGCCCACGGGTCGGTGCGGGTCGGCCTGGACGCGCTGTGGCGGCTGTGGGCAGCCGCCGCGCCCCGCCTCGTCGGCAGCGCCGTCCAGACCGAGGGTCTGTCCGCCGTCCTCACGGAGCTGGCCTGCGACGGCGTGATCACGCTGCCGGTCGGCGCTTGGGATACTTCGACGGTCCCCGCGCTTCCTCAATGGGTCGCCGTCCCCGAAACACGGCGGGCCCGCCGCGATCGAGCGTGGACGCGATTTCCCTGGCGCGCCGAGATGGGTTGGGCCGCCTCGCTGACCGACCTCTCCGACGACCGATTCCGCGACCTGGTCGCCATCAACGACTGGCTTGTCCGCACGGATGGTACGGGCGTGCCGATCGTGCCGGTCCGGTATCGGTCGGTGGAGCTGTTCGGCGACGAGAAACACATGGACGCGATGGAACGGACCAGGCTGTTCGGGGCCGGCCGGCTCAGCCTCGAGCTCCTGCGCTGCAGACGGATCCCGGCGCCGCTTCCAGCGGCGATTGTCGGCGCAGGCCCGGATGTCCTCGTTGTGGAGAACAGTGACACGTACTGGGTGGCCGTCGAGGCAATGCTGGCGGCACGCGGACACCCGGTCGGGGTGGTTGCGTGGGGTTCAGGTCGGACGTTCCCCTCCCAGGTGGCGACGCTGACCATCGATGTCGCCGGCCGCGGCCCAATCACCGGAGCCATCTGGTACTGGGGGGACTTCGACCCTGCCGGCGTGACGACCGCCATGGAGGCGGCGGAGGCGGGCGACGCGCGGGGACTCTCCATCCGTCCGGCGATCGGACTGTGGTCCGCCATGGCGGATCGGCCTGTTCAGAATGCCGGCAGCATCCGTTGGCCGCCTGGCCTCGGACAGGACTGGCTGGGATCGCTGCTGTGGGAGCGTCTCAGTCACATCCGCGAGGCCTCCGGGCGGATTGCCGAGGAATCGGTACCTCGTTCAGCGATCACCGACTGGGCAGCCGGGCTCACCGAAACCGACATCGACTGAAGCACCTCGATGATGCCGAGGGAACTGAACACATCCAGAACTTTGTTCATTGGCGTCACGAGGCAGATGTCGTGTCAGGGGCAGGGTGGGGCGTAGGGCGTGTTCGGGAAGTTGGCGTACCACTCCTTGGAGCCGATCTGGTTTGACGGGTCGGCGCAGGCGTTGCGGGTGAGCACCGCGGGGTCGACCGTCCACAGTCGGACGGAGCCGTCGCCGCTGGCCGACACGACGGTCCGCCCACCGGGGACGAACATCGCCGCGCTCACCGCCTTCGTGTGCCCGCGCAGGTCGGTGAGCAGGACGGGGTCCGCCGGGGCGGAGATGTCGGTGAGCCGGACGGTCTCGTCCTCGCTGGCCGAGACCAGGATGGCGCGGTCGGGGCTGAAGGCGACGCTGGTCACCCCGCCGACGCCGCCGGGGGTGGAGCCGAGGTCGACGACCGATCCCGGGCCGTCGGCCCGCCAGGTGTGCACGGCGCCGTCGATGCCGCCGGCGGCGAGGATCGAGCTGTCGGCGGAGAAGGTGACGGACTGCACCGTGCGGCCGGTGCCGCGCAGGGTGGAGCTGGTGGCGGGCCGCGCCGGATCGGCGACGTTCCACAGCCGGACGGAGCCGTCGTCGCCGGCGAGGGCCAGCAGGCCGCCGCGCGGGGAGAACGCGAGCGACCGGATTCCGGCGACGGCGCCGTCGGTCGCCGACCGCCGCTGCGGATGGGCCGGGTCGGTCACCGCCCACAGGCCGACCTGGCCGTCGTCGCCGCCGGAGGCGAGGGTGCCGCCGTCCGGGGCGAAGGCGACGGAGCGCACCCGGTCGCGGTGGAACGCGATGGTGGCGAGCGCGCCGGCGTGGGCGGGGTCGGTCACGTCCCACAGCCGGACGGCTCCGTCGCCGACACCGGCCGCGAGCAGGTTCCCGCCCGGGTCGAAGGCCACCGAGTAGACCCAGTCACCGACCCCGGAAATGGTGCCGGCGTGGCCGGGATGGGCGAGGTCGGTGAGATCCCAGAGCTCGATGGTCCCGGCTTCCGTCCCGGCGGCGAGCAGCCGGCCGTCGGGACGCAGGGCGGCGCTCAGGACGCGGCTGCCCAGCGGGGCCACCACCGGGTCGACGTCGGCCGCGAACAGGCCGATCACCGCGTTGCGGGTGGACGCCGACTCCGGCGCGGCGTGGTAGGCCGCGAGCGCGAGCCGGCGGGCGAGTGGGCGGTCCTGGAACTGCAGCCGCAGCGCCCTGGCCGCGACCTGCTCGGGCACGCCGGTCGGGCTGGGCGCGCCCCGGTTGTCGACCACGACGAGCACGACCGTCGCGATGACCGCGGCGAGGATCGCCGCGAGCAGGGCGATCCCGCGCCACCCATGTCGGCTCCGCCTGCCCTGGCTCCGCCCGTGCGCTTTGGCCCGCCCGGCCGTTCCGGCGCGACGATCCGTTCCGGCGCGACCGGCCGTGGACGGCGCCGGCGAGCCGTGCGGGGACAGAACGGTAACCGGGGTCGGCGGGACGGCCTGCGTCTCCACCGATGACAGCGACGGCGACGGCGACGGATTCCCGGGTGTTCCAGGTATCCCAGGTGTTCCAGGCGTTCCAGGCGTCCCAGGCGTCCCGGGCGCGACCGGCTGGACGAGCGCGGTGACCTCTGCGAGCGGGGGTCCCAGGGGTAGTTCGGCCTCGTCCACGCGCATGTCGAGCAGCCGGGCGTAGAGCTGCTCGGCGGTGGGCCGATCGGCCGGGGCCTTGCGCATCGCCTCCTCGACCAGCGGACGCAGGGAGTCCTCGAAGCCGTCGAGCGTGGGGGTGTCGTTGACCGTGCGGTAGAGCAGCGCGGCGGCCGGGCCGGTACCGAACGGGTAGCGGCCGGTGGCGGCGTACACGAGCACCCCGCCCCAGGCGAAGACGTCCGCCGCGGAGGTGATCGTGTCGCCGCGGGCCTGCTCAGGGGCCATCAGCGCGGGGGTGCCGACGGGGTGCTCCCCGCTCAGCACGGACGCCGTGTCGAGCGCGCGGGCGATGCCGAAGTCGATGACCTTCGGGCCGAGCCGGGAGAGCACGATGTTGCTGGGCTTGAGGTCGCGGTGGACGATGCCGGCGCGGTGGATCGCCATCAGCGCGGTGGCCATGCTGGCGGCGAGCTGGTGCAGCTCGGCGGGGTGCAGCGGCCCGCGCTCGCGCACCACCTCGGCCAGGGTCGGGCCGTCCACGAACTCGGTGACCAGGTAGGGCACGTCGGCGGTGACGTTCACGTCGAGCACCGCCGCGGTGCAGAACCGGGCGACCCGCCGGGCGCTGTCCGCCTCCCGCTTCAGCCGCTCGCGGAACTCGGCGACCCGCGCCAGGTCGGGTCGGACGAGCTTGACGGCCACCTGCCGCCCGGAACCGTTCAGCCCGAGGTAGACGGTGCCCATGCCGCCCGCGCCGAGCCGGCGCAGCAGCCTGTACGGCCCGACCCGCACCGGATCGGCGCCGTCGAACCCATCGAACCCACCGGGTCCATCAGATCCATCGGATCCATCGGATCCACCGAGGCTGGACGAGCTCACCGTCACCCGCTACGGCTGCCGCCGCCGGGGGCGACGGCCGCGCAGGGGGGCCGTCTGGCGGTGGACGGCGAGGGACCCGAAAGCGAGCAGGAACGGCAGCGCCACCGACGGGACGGAGGCGCTCGTGTCCGCGGAGACCAGCATCATGTCGACGCCGGAGGCGAGGTGGGCGCCGCAGTCCGCGGCGACCTGCCGGTGGCCGGGACGGAAGCTCGCGAAGCGCACCACGGTCTCGAAACGGCCGTCCTGGTCGGCGACGGTACGGCCGACGAGCTCGCCGCCGGCGGTCAGGGTCGTCTCCGCGCCCGGGATGCAGCCGGCGCCCTGCGCGTAGAGGAGGTCGCCGGCGGCCAGCACGTACCGGTCGAAGCGCAGCTCCCCGGGTTCGGGCTCGCGCGCTACGGGGACGCCGGGCGGCGGTGGCGGCGAGCCCGGCCGGGCGATCGGGGTACAGGCGCCGAGGACGCGCGCCGTGCCCGGCGGGCACTTCGCCGACTCGGCCGGCTCGGCGCACCTGCTCCCGAGCGGGACGGTGACGCCGCCCGGGCAGAACGTGCGGCCGGGTGGGCAGGCGGCGGTGCTGGGCGCGGTGGAGCCGTCCCAGCAGGCGACGGGCACGGGCCGGGCCGACGCCGGCTTCGGGCACGGCTCCCCCACGGCCACGCTGACCGGGGTGTTCGGGCACTGGACGCGCCGGATCGGGCAGTCGCCGGCCGTGCGGGCCCACGAGCCGTCGTCACAGCGCACGACCGGGGCCCCGCCGCTGCCACCGCTGCCACTGCTGCCGCCGCTGCCGCCGCTCGTTCCGTCGCCGCCTCCGTTTCCGGAGTCCCCTCCGCCGTCAGACGGGCCGCCGGTCGGGTGGTCGCCCGGCGGGCAGCCGGGCAGGGGCAGCGCGTCGAACGGGCGGCCGAGGCTCGGGCAGACGACGGTGCCGCCGCAGTTCCCGCCCGGTGCCGCCGTCGAGCCGGTACCCCGGCCGGCCCCGCAGGGCGGGCTCGATGTGGGGCCTGCGGTCCCGCCAGGGGTGGGGGTCTCCCCGGGATCGGCTGTCTCACCGGGGGTGGGCGGCGGGCAGCCGCGCCGGCGCGGTGCCGCTCCCCCAGCCGCGCACGAGGGCGAGGTGGTCGGAGTGCCTGGCGCGGTCGTCGGGCTGTCGCCTCCCGACCCGGCCCCGCCGGGTGCGGTCGTGCCCGCGGTCGTGCCCGCGGGCGCGTCCTGATCGCCGGAGTTCGGCTCGGTAGCGCCGGCCGGCGGCGCCGCTCCGGAACCCGCCGGCGGCGGCACCGGCTCCACGGACGGCGCGGGCGCGGGCGCAGGGGCAGGCGGTGGCGGTGGCGGTGGTGCCGGCTGTTCGGACGGCGACACAGCCGGCGCTTCGGACGAGGACGTGACCGCCGGCGCGACGGTGTCGAGCGCCGAGGCCGGCACGGCCGCGCCCCCGGCGGGCGGAACAGCACCGATGACGCCGCAGAACAGAGCGGTGAACGCGAGCAGGAGAACACGGAGAACCCACGGTTTCCCGCGCATTCCAGCGGCGCGTCGCCCGCTCACCATCCACCCACCCCCGGAATAGTTTTCCAGCATTGTGAAAGCCGGCCGCGATCCCGCCCGAAACGCGGGCCGGTGATCGCCGGTACCACCCAATGGTGGAGTTCGACGGCGGCGCGGCCCCCGAAGTGCGCCACCCGAACGGCGCCCGCCCCCACCCAATACGATTGCGGTGAAGGGCCGCCGACATCCTGGCCAGCGTAACATCCGATTCGGTGAGCTACCGGCCGGAAGGGGAGATGTGATTTCCGGATCGCGCGGGCCGGCAACGGCACCAAAATGCCGTCTCCTCGCCGCCCTTGTTATCTGCATGACATGGCTCGGGGTATTCTTCGTACCCACCGCCTGGGCGGAGAACGACAATACGACACGGCTGTCCGTCACCATCGACGGCCGCCCCCTCGATGGTGACGTCATCCTCGACGCGTCGGCCGCGACGCGCCTCGTCGTCGGCCTGGAGAACCTCGGCCGGTCGGCGCTCGAGGTCGACTCGGTGCGGCTGAGTGGAACGGTGCTCGGCCTGACCTTCTTCGACTACGACACCCGGGTGCGCACGACCGTCCCGGCCCGCGGCGCGGCGACCTGGACGGTCGATCTCGACCTGCGCGACCTCGCCCGGCGGGCCAGCGGCTCGCTGCCGGTCAGGGTGGAGATCCGTGACACCGATCTCGCCACGGTGGCCGCCGCGAACGGGCACGCCGACGTCCGCGGCTCGCTGTTCTCCACCTACGGCCTGTTCATCCTGGGCATGTTCACGCTCGCGGGCTTGCTGCTCGCGGCGGCCCTGCTCGCGGCGCGGCGGAACGCTCCCGCACCGGCACCATGGCGGCGTGGGCTACGTCTCGTCCCGGCGGGCACGGCGGCGGGGCTTTTCCTGGTTCTCGTGCTGTCGGCGGCGCACCTGACGACCCCGTCGACACCAACCGATCTCGCGATCACCCTCTGCACCGCGCTGATCACCTTCGGGATCGGTCGCGTCCTGCCGGCCCGCACCCCACCCGGAGGTGCGGACGCCAGCTAGAAGGCCGCAACGGCATTCGGGTGTGTCCGCGGCAGGCGGCGGTGAGCTCATCGGGCAGGCCGCGGCGGGATTCCTTGAGATGGGCGGGGTCGGTGAGCAGCAGCCGAGTCAGCCGACGTGGGGACAACGGCGGGCGGTCACCCTCGACGCGGCCCTGGGCGATGTGGCGGTAGAGGACCGTCAGCCGGAGAGCCTGTCGAGGTGGCTGCCGTCGGGGTCGACGGCGCGGACGATGCGGCGCCCGATGTCGCCCAGCTGCCGCTGCTGCGCGCGGGTGAGGGGATCGAAGACCAGGGCGCGGACCGCGTCGACGTGCCCGGGGGCGGTCGCGACGATTTTCTCCCAGCCCGCATCCGTGAGGATCGCCAGGGTGTAGCGGCCGTCGGTGGGATCCGGCGTGCGGCGCACCCAGCCCGCCTTCTCCATCCGCCCGACCACGTGGGAGAGCCGGGAGAGTGATCCGTTGGCGAATACGGCCAGGGTGCTCATCCGCAGGGTGCGCTCGGGCGCCCCGGACAGCCCCACCAGCACCTGGTACTCGAAGTGACTGAGCCCGGCGTCACGCTGGAGCTGGTCGTCGAGCGCCGCCGGAAGCCTGATCAGCACGCTGACCAGGGCCAGCCAGGTCTGCATCTCCTCGTCGGTCAGCCAGCGCGGCTGCTGCGCGTCCACGCCCTCAGCCTAGCTTGAAGTATCAACCGAGCCAAGGCCGTTGACAACTTGACAGGTCAAGTGATCACGCCTAGGTTGAAATTGAAGCTTCAACTCACAGGCTGGGTGTCCGAGGCTGCGAGTTTGGCCGCGACGCTCACCCACCGGGGTCGTCAACGATCCCGATCCCCCAGGGAGCACACATGCGCGCACTGAACGTCCCGGCCGCGGGCGAGCAGCCCCGGCTGTCCGACCTGCCTGTCCCCGGGCCCGTAGAGGGCACCGTGCTGGTCCGCGTGAAGGCCGCCGGTCTCAACGCCATCGACAACGCCCTGGCCGCCGGAATGATGGCCGAGATGATGCCGCACGCCTACCCGCTGGTCCTCGGCCGTGACGCCGCCGGCGTCGTCGAGGCCGTCGGAGCCGGCGTCGACCACGTCGCCGTCGGCGACGCGGTGATCGGCCACATGCTGCTGGCCCCACCGATCCAGGCCGGCACCCTCGCCGAGTACGCACTGCTGCCCGCTGCCGCCGTCACCCGCAAGCCCGCCGGCCTCGACTTCACCACCGCCGCAGCGCTTCCCCTCGCCGCAGCCGCCGCCAAGACGGCCGTCGACGCCGTCGAGCCTGAGCCGGGTCAGACCGTTCTCGTCGTCGGGGCCGGCGGCGGCGTGGGTTCGTACGCCGTCCAGCTGCTCGCGGCACGCGGCGTCACCGTCGTGGCCACCGGCACCGCCGCCGACGCCGGCCGGCTGACCGCGCTGGGCGCGGCCACCGTCGTCGATTACACCGCCGGCCCGGTCGCCGAGCAGGTGCGCGCCGCCTACCCCGACGGTGTCGACGCCCTGATCGACCTCGTCGCCTACACCCCTGACAGTGCGCCTCTGGACGTGGTCCGCAAGGGCGGCAAGGTCGCCAGTACCCTGGGCGCCGCCGACGAAGAGGCCCTCGCCGCCGCCGGCCTGACCGGCACCAGCGTTATGGCCGCCCCCGTCCGCGAGCTCATCGCGGAGCTTGCCGCCCTGGCCGCCGCCGGCACTCTGAAGGTCGACATCACCACCGTCCTGCCCCTCGAGAAGGCCACCGACGGGCTGGCCACTCTCGCCAGCGGTACCGCCCGCGGAAAGATCGTCGTCGAGATCGGCGACTGACAGGACGCGCCCCATAACCACTGACGGGAACACCCGCGGAGACACACCGAACCGTAGGTGACCAACATGTACGGCAGAGACAGGAGATAAGACGGGTGTCTTCTTCGAGCAGCACCAGGACCGCGCCGGAACCCTTGACCGCCCTCAGGTTCTCTGGCGTGGGCGACACCGCAGCGGTTTCGCGTGGCACTGACATCGGGCTGCTGCTCCTACGCCTCGGGCTCGGGCTGACCATGGCGGCGCATGGCAGCCAGAAGCTGTTCGGCTGGTTCGGTGGTGGCGGTCTCGACGGCACTGGCCAGTTCTTCGGTATGTCCGGCTATCCCACGGGCAGGGCTATGGCGGTCATTGCGGGACTCAGCGAGACCCTCGGTGGGCTCGGTCTCGTCTTCGGCGTACTCACTCCACTGGCTGCCGCCGCGATCGTCGGAACTATGATCAACGCGGTGGCTGTGAAATGGGACGGTGGCTTCTTCGCTCCACAGGGAATCGAGTACGAGCTGTTCCTCGCCGTCGCCGGTGCCGCTGTCGCCCTGACCGGCGCCGGTGCCTACGCGGCAGACCGCTTCCTGCCCGTCCTGCGCTCCCACCGGCTTGTCCACGGCGTCGCCGCCCTGGTCCTGGCAGTGCTCACCGCCCTGACTGTCCTACTGATCCGCGGGTAACCCCGCGCAGACCGACACCCTTGTTCGCCCCGGGGAAAGAACGTCTGCTATTCCCGATCGCCCCCCAGGTCCACGACCTGGGGGGCGACCACATCAACAATCACCGTGCCATACACCGGCCGCGGGGTCCGGCGGCACCGCACCCGACGTAGCTACGTGTTCGCGGGCCCCGCTGCCGGAAAACCCGCGCTCACATTCGGCTGCGGCAAGTGAAGAGGCTCTGGAGGGCCCCGGCCGGGGACCACGTCGAGAGGAACGGCTGTGCAGATCAAGGAGCTGGGACACATCGTCCTGTACGTGCGCGACCTGGACCGTTCGGCCCACTTCTACCGCGACATCCTCGGATGGCGCCCGGCCTACTCCGGCGACGAGCCCCTGCGCTACCGCGGGATGGCGTTCAACGCTGGCGGGCGTACCCACCACGAGCTGCTGCTCCTCGAGGTCGGCCGGTCCGCGGCCCCGCTGCAGCGTGGTCGTCACGTCGGCCTTTACCACTTCGGGCTGAAGGTTGGCGACAACGACGACGAACTGCGCGAGGTTCTCGCGACCCTGGTAGCCAACGGCGTCCCCATCCGCGGCGCCACCGACCACGGGTTCACGCACAGCCTGTACATCTTCGACCCCGACGGCAACGAGATCGAACTGTTCATCGACGTACCCGGCGTCGACTGGGACGACCCCGCGCACTGGACCGACCCGACCGCCCGACCGCTGCGGTAGTTGTCAAGTCAAGCGAGACAGTGGGTTGTTAGTCGACTGGCTGTGGGTCTGGCTGGTTGATCCACGCGGTGTCGGGTAGGCGGGGTGGCCGTGGCCTGCGGCTGAACCGTGCGGGGTAGGC